>NZ_JBFRFP010000010.1:0-161340 GCF_052114885.1 Paenarthrobacter sp. 2TAF44
CACCAAAGGTGACCGGCCGCCGTCGTCGATTAATACCGCTTCGTAGCTAGCGCCGCGGGCGAGCTGCGTCTAAGGGAGGAGCGACCGAGCAGCCGCCGCGGCACTAGCGGAGAACCTATTTCTTGCCCTGGTTGGCTACAGCCAGAATCGCATCTGCCGCAGCCTCGGGGTCCAGGTACGTGCCGCCCGGGTTGATCGGCTGGAAGTCCTCGTCCAGTTCGTAGACCAGCGGGATGCCCGTGGGGATGTTCAATCCTGCAATGGCGTCATCGCTGATGCCATCAAGGTGCTTGACCAGGGCGCGCAGGGAGTTGCCGTGCGCGGTGACCAGGACGGTCTTGCCAGCCTTGAGGTCTTCCTTGATGTCCGATTCCCAGTACGGGAGGAGGCGGACAAGGACGTCCTTGAGGCATTCGGTGCGCGGAAGGGCGTCGCCGAGGTCCTTGTAGCGGACGTCGTGTGCCTGCGAGAATTCGCTGTCGTCGGACAGGGGCGGCGGCGGGGTGTCGTAGCTGCGGCGCCATTCCATGAACTGCTCTTCGCCGAACTCGGCGAGCGTCTGGGCCTTGTCCTTGCCCTGCAGCGCACCATAGTGGCGCTCGTTGAGTCGCCAGTCGCGCTTGACGGGGATCCAGCCGCGGTCGGCCTTGTCCAGTGCCATGTTGGCAGTGTTGATGGCCCGCTTCAGGAGCGAGGTGTACAGGATGTCCGGGAGGATGTTGTTCTCAACCAGGAGTTCCCCACCGCGCACTGCTTCTTCGCGGCCTTGGTCGTTCAGGTCTACGTCCACCCAGCCGGTGAACAGGTTCTTGGCGTTCCAGTCGCTGTGGCCGTGGCGCAGCAGAATCAGCTTGTAAGTCATGGTTTTCATCCTAGCCGAGGGGTCCTGTGCCTTGCCGGGCGTTACGTTTCTCAACGCGAGGTCACTTATGGCCCATTAGACGGCTCCGAAGGGGCCATAAGTGACCCCGCGTTGCAGGATAAAGTGGGGATCGTGGTGCAAAAAGCGGAACGGGTCAGTACGTCCCGAAGTCGAAGTGGGAAGCCTGTTGGCAACGTCACCCGCGGCACCACCAATCCGAACCGTATGCGCCGCCTCGATCGGTGGCTCGCCGGTCCGCAGGCGTGGCGGCTCCGCGCCGCCGTCGACCCCTTGGTTGTGGACCTGGGCTATGGCGCCTCGCCGGCCACCGCCGTCGAACTTT
The DNA here is from genome assembly GCF_052114885.1 of Paenarthrobacter sp. 2TAF44. Taxonomy (NCBI): domain Bacteria; kingdom Bacillati; phylum Actinomycetota; class Actinomycetes; order Micrococcales; family Micrococcaceae; genus Paenarthrobacter; species Paenarthrobacter sp. 2TAF44. Next base: position 1,206 of record NZ_JBFRFP010000010.1, read on the forward strand.
TTGAGCGTCTTCAGGCCGTCCGCGCGGATGTGCGCGTCTGCGGGATCGAGATCGAGCCTGACAGGGTGCGAACCGCTAAGGCGCTGGAACGTCCCGGGCTCAGCTTCCACGTGGGTGGTTTCGAACTGCCGGTTCCCGGTGACCCCATAGTTGTGCGGGCCTTCAACGTGCTCCGTCAGTATGAGGAAGCCGATGTGGCCGGGATCTGGCGGCTGGTTCAGTCCCGCTTGGCTCCGGGCGGCCTGTTCATTGATGGCACCTGCGATGAGATCGGTCGGTGCGTCACGTGGGTGGCACTGGATCCGGAAGGGCCCCGGAGCCTCAGTTTCTCAGTGCGGTTTGGCAATTTCGAGCTGCCGTCGGAAGTGGCCGAGAGGCTGCCTAAGGCCCTTATCCACCGCAATGTGCCTGGCGAACCCATCCATACATTCCTGCAGGCCATGGACAAGGCCTGGCTGGAAGCGGCGCCGCTGGCATCGTTCGGCAACCGGCAGCGCTGGACAGGAATGTGCCGCTTACTGCGCGACGCCGGATGGCCGCTTCAGGATGGTCCGTCGCGGTGGCGCCTGGGTGAAGTTACGGTGGACTGGGACGCGGTTGCGCCGAGGGCTGTTTACCAGGGGCCGTAAGGACCGACGTTGCGGTTGCCGCCGCTGCCTGCTTCCCGGACTGCTGGACGGACGTCCGCAAGGTACACACAGGAAGCCGTCACCGCGGCGATGCCGAACAGGCCGAGGCCGCTTCCACCGCTCAACAGGGTCAGCGCGCCGATGGCAAAGGCAACGCCGGTAAGGGCCAACCAGAACGTCTTGGTGCGCTTGGATGCGGCCACGAACAGCGTGGGCCGGTGGCGCAGGCAATCCACAAAAGCCCACAGTTCAAGGACAACGGCCACCAAGCCAAGGATGAAGTAGACCGCGTTGGTGACAATCGCGATCAAGAATTTTCCGTCCACGCCCCTTAGCCTAACTGTCCAGCGACTTCAGTGCTTGCTCAAGGTCGGACCAGAGATCTTCCACGTTCTCGATCCCGACGCTCAAACGGACCAGGTTCTCCGGGACACTGACCGGCTCAGCTGCGTGCCGACGTCGACGTTCGATCAGCGACTCAACCCCGCCCAAGGATGTCGCCGGGAGCCAGAGCTGAAGGGCACGGACCAATTCGTCGGCAGCTTCGGCGCCAGTGCGCGCATCGTCTCCGGCGATCTGGATGCAGAGGATGGAACCGAAGCCCTTCATCTGGTCCTTGGCGCGCTCATGCCCCGGGTCCGCGGGTAGGCCCGGATAGCGGATGGACTCGACCCTCGGATGGGTGCTGAGGCGCTCGGCCAGCACTGCCGCGGATGCTTGCGAACGTTCGATCCGCAGCGCAAGCGTGCGGAGTCCCCGCAGCGCCAGCCACGCTTCGAACGGGCCGGCGATGCCGCCGTGGATGATGCGGTGGTGAAGGAGCGTGGCCCGGAGTTCCGGATTGGAGGTCACCAAGGCGCCCAGGACGACGTCGGAATGGCCGGCGAGGTATTTGGTCACCGAGTGAAGCACGACGTCGGAACCCAGGCTGAGCGGCTGCTGCACCAAGGGCGTGGAGAAAGTGTTGTCCGTGACCACGATCGCGCCTACAGCGTGGGCGGCGTCGGTGAGTGCCCGGACATCGGCAATGCCAAGCATGGGGTTGGTGGGACTTTCCAGCCAGAGCAGGTCCGCGGCTTTGCCATCTGCCGGGCTGATCAAGGCCTTCACTGCTTCCGTGTCCGTAATGTCCACAATCCGGAGGTCCAGGAAGCCCTTCTCCGCGAGTTCGGTCGCCATGACCAACGAGCCCGAGTAGCTGTGTGATGGCATGACAACAACGCCACCGGCAGGTACCAAGGAGAGGGCCGAGCTGACGGCCGCAAGCCCGGATGCATAGAGCAAGCCGGGCAGGGCAGCGCCTTCCAGCTTGCCCAGGGCGTCCTCGAACGGGTCCCAGGTGGGGTTGGCGTAGCGACCATAACCGCGATCGCCGTCACCCAGAGAACCAGTTCCAAAGTATGTGGAGGACAGGACGATGGGCGGATTGACTGGCTCATCGTGTTTACGCTCGGGGCGGCCAGCGGCCACCACAACGGTTTCCGGGGACAAATCGGCAGCGCGCTGATCGGAAAGGCTCATGGTTTCAGGGTAGTCGTGGGCGAGCCTGTGGATGAAAGCCGTTACGGTTTGCCCCTGATCGGTAGGCTAGACAGGTGAGTATTCAGAGCCCCGGTCTTTTCATCGCGTTCGAAGGCGGAGACGGAGCGGGCAAGTCCACCCAGGCTGCCCGGCTCTGCGACGCCCTTGAAGCGCGGGGCCTGTCCGTGCTGCGCACCCGCGAACCGGGCGGGACTCCCATTGGAGAAAAGCTGCGCTCCCTTGTCCTGGACCATGGCCACGGCACCATCGATGCCCGCACGGAGGCCCTGATGTTCGCCGCGGCGCGTGCAGCGCACGCCAGCCAGGTGATCCGCCCGGCGCTTGCAGCAGGGCGGGTGGTCATCACGGACCGCTACATTGATTCGTCTGTTGCCTATCAGGGGGCTGGCCGCGGGCTTGGGGCAGAAGGCGTTTTGTCCCTCAACGAATGGGCCACGGAAGGCCTGCATCCGGACCTGACGGTACTGCTCGACGTCGAGCCTTCCGACGGCCGCGAACGCCGCACCGCCGGGGCGGCTGCTGAGGACCGTTTGGAATCCGAACCCGACGCGTTCCATTCCACCATCCGCCATGCTTTCCTCGACCTCGCAGCCGCTGCTCCCTCCGGTTACATGGTGCTGCCGGCCAAGTCCGACATTGCCTCGCTGGCCGCGCAGATCCTTGAACGGGTGGAGGCCTTGCTGGCTGAGCGCGGGCTGGGCGAGCGGGTTTCAGGGAACCATCTGTGAGCGTCTGGGACGACCTCCAAGGCCAGGCACCGGTCGTTGCCCAACTGAAGCAGGCAGCCCAGGGCGAATCCGGCCTCACTCACGCCTGGCTCTTTACCGGCCCTCCGGGCTCGGGCCGTTCCAATGCTGCCAAGGCTTTCGCTGCCGCGCTGAACTGCGAGCAGGACGACGTCACTTTGCGGGGCTGCGGCGAGTGCGCCGCATGCCACACGATCCTCGGCGAGACCCATTCTGATGTCACGTTCGTGCGGACCGAAAAGGTCACCATCACCATTGACGAGGCCCGCGAACTTGTTTCAAAGGCTGGTGACCGCCCCGCCACTGGCCGTTGGCGGATCATCATCGTTGAGGACGCGGACCGCATGGCGGAACGAACCACCAACGTCCTGTTGAAGGCCATCGAAGAACCAACTCCGCGTACCATCTGGATGCTGTGCGCGCCATCGCCAGCAGACGTATTGGTCACCATCCGTTCGCGCTGCCGTCCCGTCAGTCTGCGACTTCCGCCAGCCTCCGACGTCGCCGCACTGCTGGTGAGGCGCGACGGCATTGATCCCGAACTCGCGGACCGGGCAGCACGCGCCGCGCAAAGCCACATCGGGATCGCTCGCCGCCTGGCCCGGGATGCGGACGCCCGCGAACGCCGCCTCGAAACGGTTCGCATCCCGCTTGGGCTCCGTGGGGTTACGGCAGCGGTGATGATGGCGGAGAAGCTCGTCAAAATCGCCACCGATGAAGCCAACAGCTCCAATGATGAGCGCGACGCCGCCGAAAAAATCGCGCTCCTGGCAAGCCTTGGTGCCCCGGAGTCGGGCACACTGCCACCGTCCATGCGGAGCCAGGTGAGGCAGCTTGAGGACGACCAAAAGCGCCGTGCCAAGCGCTCCATCACGGACTCGCTGGACCGCACGCTGACAGATCTGTTGTCCTTCTACCGGGACGTCCTGATCATCCAATTGGGGAACGCGGTAGAGCTGGTCAACGTTGAGCTCAAGAGCGATCTTGAAGAATACGCCGCCCGCTCAACCCCGGAAGCGACCCTCGCCCGGATGGACGCGATCAACAAGGCCCGTGTCCGCATTACCACCACCAACGTTGCGCCGCTGTTGGCGGTCGAGTCCATGGCGACGAGCCTCATCCAGCAATAGGAGAATCCATGAAGTCCGCACCTCGCCGGCCCGCCGGTACCCCCTCAAGGGACCGGTCTGTCCAGCCTGCTGCGGCCGGGGGTGGCCGGCGGGGTTTCGCGGCCCTCTGTTTGGCCCTTGCTTCCGTGCTGGTGCTCAGTGCCTGCTCCTTGCCGTTCCTTCCAACACCAACTGCGAAGCCGAGCACCAGCACTGTCGACCCGTCCATTGCAGCGTCCGCGCCTAAAGGCCTCGAAAAGTACTACTCACAGTCCGTGAAATGGAGCTCGTGTGAGGACGGCTTCCAGTGTGCTGAGGTCAAGGTTCCCTTGGATTACGGCAATCCGGACTCCGCCGAGATCACGCTGTCCGCCATTAAATTGCCCAGCACTGGCACCAAGAAGGGCTCCATCCTGGTCAATCCCGGAGGCCCGGGCGGCTCGGGTGTCGATTTCGTCAAGGACGCGGGAAACACCCACTTCACTGAAAAGCTCCGCGGCAACTTCGACATGGTGGGCTTCGACCCCCGCGGCGTCAAGCGGTCTGCTCCGGTCACGTGCCTGTCAGATGCAGAACGCGATGCCGCCCGTGCGAAAGTATTCCGGGAGGACACTGACGAGGGCCTGGCCGCCGCTTTGGCCTTCAACAAGTCCCTGGCTGAGAAGTGCGTAGAGAAGACCGGACCCGTGCTGGAGCACATTGATACCGTCAGTGCTGCCAAGGACCTGGACGTCCTGCGTGCCGTTGTCAACGATGCCAAGCTCAATTACCTTGGCTATTCCTACGGCACTTTCCTCGGCTCCACGTACGCGTCGCTGTTCCCAGAGAACGTCGGGCACCTGGTATTGGACGGCGCCGTTGATCCGTCCATCAGCAATGAGGAACTGACTGCGGGGCAGGCAAAAGCGTTTGAAAAGGCCCTCCGCACGTACGTTGACGACTGCCTTGGTCAAAAGGACTGCCCCCTCAGTGGGTCCGTTGACAACGGGGTCCGGGAAATCAGGGATCTCATCAACGCAGTGGACCAGAACCCCCAAACAGCCAAGGACGGGAGGCTGGTGACCGGGACGGAGTTTGTCAACGGGCTCTTCCTCCCGCTCTACGACAACCAAAGCTGGCCAGCATTAACCCAGGCCCTGGACAGTGCCTTCTCCGGTGACGTCTCCCAGATGATGCGCATCGCCGATCTCGGCGCGGACCGCGAGGCCAACGGTACGTACAGTTCAAACTCCGCATTCGCGTTCCAGGCCATCAACTGCCTCGACTACCCGATGGTCACTGACACCGCGGGGATGAGGGCCGAGGAAGCCCGGCTCAAGCAGGAATCTCCAACTTTCGGCGCATTCTTCGCCTACGGAGGGGTCACCTGCAAGGACTGGCCGTACAAGAACACCCGCACACCTGCCCCGGTGGACTACAAGGGCTCCGCCCCTATCGTCGTTATCGGCACCACTGGAGACCCGGCCACTCCCCTCGAGTGGGCACAGTCCCTGCGCAAACAGCTTGAAAACGCCGCGCTGGTCACGTGGGAAGGCGAGGGCCACACAGCCTACGGTCGCTCGAACTCCTGCGTCAGCACCGCCGTCGACGATTACTTTGTTGACGGCAAGCTGCCGCAGGACGGGCTCCAGTGCTAGGTCCGCGTTGACCTAAGCCGTGCCGTTAGAGGTGCCTGGCTTCGCGTTTCTCCAGCAGGAGCGGGAGCTGCTTGATGGAATCCACGACGACGGTGGCCCCCGCTGCGCGGAGCGTCGCCTCCGAGTGGGAGCCTGTGAGGACGCCGGCAATCAGCGACGCGCCTGAGCGAACCCCAGAGAGCATGTCCGAGCTGGTGTCTCCGATCACGGCCACCTCACGAACATCGTCCAGGTCCAAGGCCAGCAACGCCGTCAGGATCATGTCCGGGTAGGGCCGGCCACGTCCGGCATCTGCCGGGCACAAGCTGAGATCAGCCAAGCCCATCCAACCCAGGGATTCGAGGACCATGTTCTGCGTGTGGCGGCCAAAGCCCGTGGCGAGGCAAACCTGCATGCCGGACTCCCGCATCCAGATAATGGCGTCCTCCGCGCCTGGAATCGCGCGGATACCACCATCTTCAATCAACTCGTCGTAAGCCTTCTCGAAGACCTTGTTTGCGCTCTCGGCCACTGTGGGGTCGCCAAAAAGGTCCCCGAAGACGGCCATTTTCGAAAAGCCCATGGTGTCGCGTGCGTAACCGAGCATGCTCTCGAAGCGGCTGCTGCCGGGTTCTACGCCGTGCTCGGCCAAGGCACGGGACAGGGCCCGTTCCGTCCGCCCCTCGTCAGTAATGGTTGTCCCCACCATGTCCACCACAGCCAGCCGCAGCCGGGTGGGAGTGTTGTTGGTGTCCCTGGTCATTGCATCCCCGGTCATAGAGCGGCTCCTTCGGCTGGTTTGCGTGGCTGGATGTAACCGACCATCGTTGATTTCCCAGCCTCCGGCGGCGGAGAGAAGGCCGCCTGAACCCGGCCCGACATGCAGGTGAACATCCCCGCAACGGCCGCCACCGCCCTCGTTTTGACCCGGGCGCGGTGCCTCTATTACAGTTATGTCTTGCGTGATCGCCCGGGAAACCGGTGATGAACGCGGTGCTTCCTTAGCTCAGTCGGTAGAGCGTTTCACTCGTAATGAAAAGGTCATCAGTTCGATTCTGATAGGAAGCTCGGTAGAAGAGGCCCCGATCCCACTAACCACAAGGGATCGGGGCCTCTTGCATTCCCTCGCCAATCACTCGGAAGCTGCCTAAGGGTAGCCAATGGTGTAGCCGGCGACACCCATATTCATCCACGCCATACCAATTGGGTGACGCCCCCGAAATCCAAGCGTCCTCAGTCCGTTTCCGCGTCCTCAGGGAATTTGCGCGTCATCAGCCGAAATCTGAGGTGGCGCGCGCGGCCAGGCCAGTACCGCCGTCGCGCGTTAACGGCAGGTGCCCCGCCCCAGGTAAGGGAGCGGGGCACCTGGTTCAGGCTTCGGGCTTAGGCGAAGTCGGAGACTGCGGGGTCGGGGCCGATGCGGCCTTCGGCGCCGCGGTCCAAACCATTGATTGCCTCGACGTCGGCCTCGTCCAGTTTGACGTCCAAGGCGGCGAAGTTCTCCTGGATACGGGACTCCGTAACGGACTTGGGGATCACGACGTTGCCGATGGCCAGGTGCCAAGCTATGACTACCTGGGCCGGGGTGGCGTCATGCTTGGCTGCGATTTCGGCCACTGTGGCGTTCTCCAACAATTCCCCACCTTGGCCAAGCGGCGACCAAGCCTGCGTCAGGATGCCCTGGGAGGCGTTGAACGCGCGCAGTTCGGCCTGGTTAAAGAACGGGTGAAGTTCCACCTGGTTGATGGCCGGAACAACCCCGGTTTCATCGATGATGCGCTGCAGACCCTCAACCGTGAAGTTGGAAACACCGATGGACCTGACCCGGCCGCGCTTCTTCAGCTCGATCAGGGCCTTCCAGGTGTCCACGAACTTGTCCTGCTTGGGCTGCTGCCAGTGGATGAGGTAGAGATCCAGGGTCTCAAGGCCCAGGCGGTCCATGGATTCCTCGAACGCGGCAAGCGTGGGCTCATAGCCTTGGTCGGCGTTCCAGAGCTTGGTGGTGATGAAGATTTCTTCGGCGGAAAGGCCAGAGGAAGCGATAGCGCGGCCTACGCCAGACTCGTTCCCGTAAATTTTTGCGGTGTCGATGTGGCGGAATCCGGCTTCGAATGCCTGGCGCACAACTTTTTCGGCTACATCGTCTTCAACTTGCCACACCCCGTAGCCGAGCTGGGGGATGGTGTTGCCGTCGTTGAAAGTAAGTGTTGGTGACGAAGTCATGTGTGCCATCCTGCCAGCAACGAGTTGCCTGAGGCACCAAATATTACAGAGATCAGCTATCCGCTTAACTGCTTGCAATCTAGAAATACAGGCGAGCGCCAGTATTTGCAAACGCTTCCTTTATTGGATCCCTTGCGCCTGCAGTTGGCGTTCGGCGTCGGCCACCTGCTCGAAGACCGACTCCGCCCGGCGCCTAACGGACAACGCGCCCACCGGTACGGGTCCAACGGCGAGCCGAAGCATGGCCGCCGCTTCTGCCGTAGTGGCCAAGGAATTTCCAGCCTTGGACAGAGCGCGGTGAACACCGGCGAGTGAACCAGGAACGTCCAAGCCATCGCTCGGCGCCCTCTTTTGGGCTTCGACACAGATGATCCTCACACGAGGAGACAACTCAGCCAGCTCATTCGCGATCTCCACGAGCTCGTTGTAGAGCTGGTCGTCGTCGACACCCTCAAGGACCTGGTGGTACCGGTCCAATCCGCGGTGAAAGCGATCGTGGGCGCGGCGCCAGAGCCCCTTCCCCAGCTCAAGATCGTCCTTCCGCCCTTGCCGGACGGCCCCAAAGAAACCCACAGTCAAGCTCAGAGGTACTGGCCCGGGCCATGGTCCGGATCTTCTGGCCGGCCCTGGGCGGCCGCACCGGGAACACCCGGTGCAGCGGCCCGCTGGGGTTGACCATTTTCGCCGATGACAATACCGGGCGCAATGACAGTTCCCGGGGGAAGCTGACGCAGTTGCATCTGTGCCTTGGCGGCCTGCTGTGCCGCTACAGCAGCCTGGATGCCATGGAACAGGCCCTCCAACCAGCCGACAAGCTGGGCCTGGGCGATACGAAGCTCTGCATCCGATGGTGCCTTCTCATCGGGGAAAGGAAGACTGATGCGTTCCAGCTCTTCGATGAGCTCTGGAGCCAATCCATCCTCGAGTTCCTTGATGGAGCGCTCGTGAATCTCTGCCAGCCTGCCCCGGGCTGCATCGTCCAGCGGCGCACTCTTCACCTCTTCAAGGAGCTGGCGGATCATGGTCCCGATCCTCATTACCTTGGCCGGCTCGTCAACAAGTTCCTGGAGGTTCGTGCCCTTGGGCTTGCCATCCTTGACAGGGACTCCCTTGCCAGGCTGCTGTTCGCCGGGCGCGACTGTGCCCTCCTCCAAGGTGGTTCCCTCCACGGGGGTGTCGTCCGAAGCCTCATCCGTGGGCTGAATGTCGTTCAGATCGCTCATCCGTTCATACTCTCATGCGGTTTACGGGAACCAGGGTCCAGGACCGGATTTTGGACTTCGTTCGTAGCGAAACTTCAGCAGCAGCGGCCCTGGGGATTGCTGTCCTGCCGGTCCATCCGGTCCCGCCAGAACTCGCGTTCGGTCATGGCAGGACCGGAGTGGCCCGTGGACGTGAAGTGCTCAAGGTACTTCCGGTAAGCGTCAGCGCCCATGAGTGAGCTCATGTACGCTGCTAAGCCCCGTAACCCCTTTGCTATGGAAATCACTGGTGATGCCCGGCCTTTTGTGTCCGCTGAGCGGCCGGCAAGGCATTCCATTCGGCCAGCAAATCCTTCTCTGCGGAGGTCGGGAACAGCCCGGCAGGGGCAAAGACCTTGGAAGGCAAAGCCGGATCCTCGTGGTCCTTCCCGCCACCGGCACGGAAAGCCCTGACTGTCGCCACCACTGCAGTGATGATCACAACGATGCTCAAAGCGACAAAGATGACCGAAAGCACGCCTTGAATCGCAGTATTGCGGACCACCGCTTCCATGGCTGCGACTGTCTTTGCCGTCCCGAACTGCGTTTTGCCATCTGCCAGGGCTTTCGCAAATGCCTGGTTGTTGGCGAAGTAGCCCACTGCCGGAACCGGCGAGAAGATCTTGTGGAAGCTGGCTGTGACGGTGACAACGGCTGCGAAGGCCAAGGGCACTGCCACTATCCAGAGGTAACGGAAGGCCCCGCGCTTGGCCGCGATGGCCATGCACACCGCCAGGGCAATTGCGGCCAGCAGCTGATTTGCGATGCCGAACAAGGGGAAGAACGTATTGATGCCGCCCAGTGGATCCGTCACGCCCAGCAACAGTACGGCGCCCCAGGCTCCCACCATGATGGCCGTGCACAGCCAAGCGCCCGGGCGCCAGGCGGGCTCCTTGAACTTTGGCACGAAGTTGCCGATGGAGTCCTGCAGCATGAAGCGTGCCACGCGGGTTCCGGCGTCAACGGCCGTCAGAATGAAGAGTGCCTCGAACATGATGGCGAAGTGGTACCAGAAAGCCATCATTGCTGGGCCGCCGATGAACTGCTGCATGATGTGGGCCAGGCCAACCGCCAAGGTAGGGGCTCCACCCGAGCGCGAAATGATGCTCTCCTCTCCCACGTCCTTGGCAGTCTGCGCCAAAAGATCAGGAGTGATGTTGACGTTGGCCAGGCCAAGGCTGTTCACCCACTGGGCAGCGGATTCAACGGTGCCACCGGTAAGTGCCAGTGGCGCGTTCATGGCGAAGTAGATGCCGCGATCGATCGAAATGGCAGCTACCAGCGCCATGATGGCCACGAAAGACTCCATCAACATTCCGCCGTAGCCGATGAAGCGGGTCTGACGTTCCTTCTCGATCAGTTTGGGAGTGGTCCCCGACGAGATCAGTGCATGGAAACCGGACAAGGCACCACACGCGATGGTGACGAAGAGGAACGGGAAGAGCGCCCCCGAGAAGACCGGGCCGTTCTCACGGCCCGCGAACTCGCTGAACGCCGGGACGCTGATTTCCGGGCGGACCACGATGATGGCGACAGCGAGCATCACGATCACGCCGATTTTCATGAACGTAGACAAATAGTCACGCGGCGCAAGGAGCAACCACACAGGCAGGATGGCCGCGATGAAACCGTAGACGATGAGGCCCCAGGCGATGGTGAGCTTGTCCAGGTGGAACAAGGCCGCGCCCCAATCGGTGCCGGCCACGGCACCCCCACCAATAATGGCTGCCATCAACAGAACGAAGCCAATGATGGAGACTTCCATGACCTTGCCCGGACGAAGATAACGCAGGTAGACACCCATGAAGAGTGCAATGGGAATTGTCATGCCCACCGAGAACACGCCCCACGGGCTTTCGCCCAGGGCGTTAACCACCACCAAGGCAAGAATGGCCACGATGATGATCATGATGAGCAGCGTTGCCACGAGCGCCGCAGTGCCACCAATGACACCGAGTTCCTCACGGGCCATCTGGCCCAGTGAGCGGCCACCGCGCCGCATGGAGAAGAACATGACCAGATAGTCCTGCACCGCGCCGGCAAGAACGACGCCGATGATGATCCAGATAGTGCCGGGGAGATAGCCCATCTGTGCTGCAATGATCGGACCCACCAAGGGTCCGGCCCCCGCGATGGCCGCGAAGTGGTGACCAAACAAGACGTTGCGGTCAGTGCGGACGTAGTCCTTGCCGTCGGCCTTGTATTCGGCCGGAGTGGCGCGCCGGTCGTTGGGCCTAAGGAGGTACCGCTCAATGACCTTCGAGTAGAAGCGGTAGCCGATCAGGTAGGTGCACACGGCTGCGAAAACAAACCAAATGGCGTTGACGGTCTCGCCGCGGACCAATGCCAGCATGAACCAGGCAACGGCCCCCAGCAGGGAAATCGCTACCCAGATTGCGATCCTCGCCGGAGTCCACCTCCGGTCATCGGCTTCCAGAACAGACTCGTCCACGGCGGTTGGGGGCAGCGTATGATCGGCGCCCTTCACTTCTTCTGTTCGATCAAGTTCTGTTCGATCAAGTTCTGCTCGGTCAAGTTCCGTTTGGTCAGGTTCTGTATGGTCAGGGGTCATGCCCGTGTCTCCTCCTTGAGAACTGCTGCGGTGGTGGCCGCGGGTGCGCTGAACAGTCAGGGCACGCTAACAAAGAGGACATACAGAACGTGCAGGTGACACCGGAACGCCCATGGTCCTGCGATAAGCGGTAGTACCCCTGCGGTGGGCGTACTAACTGAGCCCTCTGTTGCCCTGCGACTGAACCATGCGCGCCTCGCAAAGATCCAGCCAGCGCACTTCCGCCTCGGCTTGAAAGATCAGGGAATCGAGCACCAGGAGCCATGCGGTGTCTGAGGAGCGTTGGTTGGCTGAGACGGCCTTCCGCGTTTGCGTATGTTCCTGCAGGGCGCGAACGGAAACTTCGCGCTGGGACTGGATGACTGCAGAGGCGTCCACGCCCGGCAACGTCACGGCGAGCGCAAGCTTGATCGCAATTTCATTCCTCGGCGGGTTGTCGCGGTCGACGGCTCCCTCAAACCAGGCCGCAACTTCCTCGACCCCGGCTTCAGTGATGCTGTAAACCACGTGGCCGCCGCCGTCGTCGCCGTCTTTGCTGACAAGGCCATCGCGCTCAAGCCGGTCCAGCGTGGTGTACACCTGACCGATGTTCAGTGGCCAGGCAGCACCCGTGCGGTCCTCGAATTCCACGCGCAGCTCATAGCCATACCGGGGCTGGTCCTGAAGCAGGGCAAGCAGACTGTGCCGGATGGACATGAGGCTCCTCGCTACTGGGGGTGGTTGGCGGACGTCCTGCGTGGAAGGGGCTGCTGTGACTGTTAGAGGAGCAGGAGGACCTTTCCTACGTGCTCTCCGGAATCAAAGTATTCATGTGCCTCGCGGACCCGATCCATCGGAAATGATTTGGCCACCAGGGGCTTGATGCGGCCATCTGCGAGCATGGGCCACACGGACTCCCGTACGGCGGACATGATGATGCCCTTTTCGGCCACCGGCCGGGGCCGAAGGGCCGTGCCGATCACGGCGGCGCGCTTGCTGAGCAGTTGCCCCAGATTTATCTCGGCTTTGGTTCCGCCCTGCAGGCCGATGACGATCAGCCGGCCGTAGTCGGCGAGCGCTTCGATGTTTTGTTGCAGGTACTTGGCGCCCACGACGTCGAGGATCACGTCCGCGCCTTTGCCTCCGTTTTGAGCCTTGAGGCTTTCAGGGAAGTCTTCCTCGTTGTAATTGATGGCGATGTCGGCACCGAGGAAGGCCTTTGCTGTGCCAACTTTTTCGTCAGAGCCGGCGGTGGTGGCTACCTTTGCCCCGTACGCCTTGGCGAGCTGGATGGCCATGGTGCCGATGCCGCCGGTGGCGCCGTGGATGAGGACAGTCTCCCCGGGTTGTAGCTGGGCCGTCATGACGAGGTTCGAGTACACGGTTGCCGCCACCTCGGGCAGTGCCGCAGCGGTGACCAGGTCTACGCCGTCGGGTAGTCGCAGTACTTGCTCTGCGGGCACGGCGACCTGCTGGGCATATCCCCCGCCCGATAACAGCGCCACTACTTTGTCTCCCACTGAGAAGGCTTTGGTGACTCCTGGCCCGAACGCGGCGATGCGGCCGGAGACCTCCAGCCCGGGAATTTCCGAGGCCCCTGGCGGCGGCGGGTAGAAGCCGCGGCGCTGCTGGACGTCGGCACGGTTGAGGCCAGCAGCTACGACGTCGATCAGTACTTCGCCCTCGCCCGGCACCGGTGCCGGTACGTCACGGACTTCGAGGACTTCGGGTCCGCCTGGTTCGGAAATAAAGACGGCTTTCATGACGAACTCCCGGTTTCTTGCTTGTACATCCAGGCCCGGGGCAGGGACTGGAGCACGTGATGTTTTGGAACAGCCAACTCCCTATGAAACACTACTAGGCAGGGAAGGTTGTCCGAGCGGCCTAAGGAGCTGGTCTTGAAAACCAGTGTGCGGTAACCCCGTACCAAGGGTTCAAATCCCTTACCTTCCGCCAGCAGATGCCCCGGGTTCACGAACCCGGGGCATTTTTGGCTTAAAACCGGGCCAGAAGTTGGACACTCATCCGGATCTGAGAACTGACACCCAGAAGATCATTGAAACTGTCATAGCCCCCGCATAGTGTTCTGCTTGTCCTCACAACGTCGACAACAGCCGTGGCTTTCGCCGCGGAGCAAACACAGGAGCCTCACTTATGCCTAGGCCTGACATCACCACCGGCGCACCGTGCTGGATTGATCTGATGACATCTGATACGGAAAAAGCCAAGTCCTTCTACAGCGCACTCTTTGGCTGGACTTACCAGACGGGCGACCAGGAGAAGTACGGGGGCTACATCACAGCTTCCAAAGATGGGCGCATGGTTGCGGGCATCATGCAGAAGCAGGAAGACATGGGTGCCATGCCGGATGTGTGGTCAACGTACTTGCGCACGGACGACATCAAAGCCACCACCGAGGCCGCTGCCGCCAACGGTGGCCAGGTCTACCTCGAGCCCATGGATGTTCCCGAACAGGGCAGCATGGCCATGTATGGCGACTCTTCAGGTGCCTCAATCGGAGCCTGGCAGTTCGGTGAAATGAAGGGCTATGAGGTCGCGGCAGAGTCCGGTGCCCCGGCATGGCACGAGCTACTCGCGAAGGACTACGAGTCGGCCGTCAGCTTCTACCAAAACGTCTTCGGTTGGGATACTGCGGTCATGAGCGATACCCCGGAGTTCCGCTACACCACTTTGGGCGCTGGCGACGATGCCAAGGCCGGCATTATGGACGCTGGCGGTTTCCTTCCGGAGCAGGTTCCGTCCATGTGGAGCGTGTATTTCGCGGTTGACGATACCGACGCCACCGTGGAACAGGCCAAAGCCCTGGGCGCTACCGTCATGGAAGCTGCAGAAGATACTCCCTTTGGACGGTTGGCCACGTTGTCGGACCCTACAGGTGCCGTCTTCAAGGTGATCCAGAATATGACGCCAGCCAGCTAAACCACTGAACGCCCGGTTCCTGCTGGCTGCCTCCCGAGCAGAGGCAGCCAGCAGGACCCGTGCAGTGCCGGTTACTTCTTAGCCAGCTCCGGTTCCTCCGCGCGCTTGGCGTCCTTCTCGAGTTGCGTTTGGAACTCCTTACAGCGAACCAGATGTGCAGCAAAAGCAGCTAGCTGCCCAGAATGCTACGAGCGATTTCGTCCGCATCCCGCAGGGTTCGCTGGCCGCTGGCGAAAGCCTTCCCTGTCGCTGGACGCGCCTCTGCGGCAATGGCTGTTCCCCACTGAGTGGCCGACAATTGCAGCCCCAAAACATACATCCCCCGGGTCACAGAGCCGTTTGACGCCACAGGCCTATACGGGTGCGGTTCCACATCCAGTCCCGTGGTCTGCACCGGCGTACCCTCGGCGCTCATCATGATTTTGGTTCGGACGAGGCCGTCGGCCATGAGTTGTTCCAGGAGTGGAGAAATATTCATGCCCACCCGGTTGGCCGGCGACATCGCTTCAATCAAAGTGGGCGCCTCGGCGGGCTTGTCGTGGACCCACGGCGAGACCGCCCGGAAAACCTTGGCGCTTCTATCCACACTGAACTTCGGGTCCGGCCCAACGAAACCAACGACGCCGGCACGCGCCAAAGCAGCCAGCTGCTCCGAACGCAGTGCCGGGGCCCCGCTCGCAAGGCCTTCGACGAACGATTCGAACCATCCGCGCAATTCAGCGACCCACGATTCGTCCGTGATACCACCATCAGCCACAACGGACTTCAGGATCGCCCTGCCAGTGTGCAGGGCGCCAATTGCCATTTTCACGGGATCCGCTTCGCCCAGTGCGGAGCGTCGTGCATCGTCGTCAAGATATGCCGTTACGGCCAGATCCAGTTCCCGGCGGGACGCGAACGTCCGGCCGGCCAACGGCGCAGCGAGCCCGCGGACATTGAGTCGGCGGGAGGCAACCACATGCTTGTCCACCAAGGCTGCGACATCGCTTTCCCACTTGGCAGTGGTGTGGGCGTGGGGCTGCAAAGCATCCACGAGGTCTGCGAGGAACTGCGCCGCATCGCGAATAGCGGCAGGCTGCGACCTTGCCAGGGTGGAGTAATAGGCCCACAGGGCGTCGCGGTGCAGCAGTGGCCAAAGATCATGGTCGAATCCGGGCTGGATACCGGCTGCTCTGAAACGGTCCACCGCTGCCTCAGTCAGATAACGCATGGTGATGCTGCGGGGGTAATACCCTGTCAGGCCGGCCTTTGCCCGATACGGGGTGCCCCGCCGGGACGCTGCGATGATCCGGGGTTCCCTGCCAGAGGGCCGGTACTCGAGAACTCCGGCTCCCGGTACGCCGGCTTCGACGAACTTGCCCCCGCGCCCCTCAGTCAGCTGGCCCATGACATCGAAGAAATTCAGTCCCATCCCACGCACCAGGACGGGCTCGTTATCCGGCACCCGCTGCCAGTCGACGTCGGCCGGCGGTGCAGGCGGGAAATAGAGGAGGCCGTGTTCATCGGCCGCCCGTTGGAACGAACGCTGCTCGGGATTCAAACGGGACTCGATATGCCCCAGCGCGAGGACCACGGAGCCGACGGTGAGCGTAGAGCCGTCGGCGAGTTCGACGTCGAACGCTTGCCCAGTTGTGATGCCTGAGCTGGCCGGGACCGGGCGTGCCGCTACGGCGGTCGTCTCATGGAAGGTGACCTCCACGCCGTCGGGAATTCGCTGAAGCAGCTCTGCCAAAGTCTGCCGCAGGTACCGTCCGTAGAGCGCCCGGCTGGGAAAATCGTGGGATTCGAGCGTGGCCAACTCCGCCTTTTCGGCATCGTCCAGGCCCTCTCCATCACGACGTCGGGCAGCGCGCCACTGGTCGAAGGAACCGCCTGCGAGGGGCGGCGCGAGCTTGGGGTCTTCAGGGATGAGCGTCGGATAGAACGCCTGCGTGTTCATCAGGTACAGCCTGGACTGCTCCGGCTGCCACACATGGCCTGACGCGGCAGGAAAAGGATCCACAACGTGGATGTGCAGTGTGCGGGACCGTGTATCGGTCCCGCTCGTGGCCCCCGCAGCCCAATTCGCGAGCAACCGCTCAAGGACACTCGTGCCCCGGGGGCCGGCCCCAATGAGGGCAACACGATTGATTTGCGATTTAGCCACGCTCAAGCCTAACTTCTGCGTGACTTGCTTCCAGTTGAAAAGTGTTGCTTGGATGGGGCGATGACCACCACAGAAGCTGATCAGACGCCCCTTCCTGACAATGACACGGATCCGGAGACCAAGTCCGGGCCTCGCCATGCTGCGACCATTGCACCCGAACCCACGGATGAGAACGTGTGGTTGGAGGACATTCACGGCGAAGAACAGCTGGCCTGGGTCCGCGAACAAAACGCGCGAACCGAGGATTTGCTGGAGGACGCAGACTACGCAGCGGTTGAAGCCGGCATTCTGGAGGTCCTGGACTCGACGGACCGGATTGCCATGGTGAACAAGCGGGGCGATTACTACTACAACTTCTGGAAGGACCAGGAGCACCCCAAGGGTCTTTGGCGGCGAACAACCTGGGAGAGCTACGTTTCGGAGGCTCCCGAATGGGACGTGCTGCTGGACATCGATGCCCTGGCTGCCGCGGAAGGCGTCGAGTGGGTGTTTCATGGGGCCGGGTTCCTCCGCCCTTTGGACGGGGGCACGTACCGCTTCGCGATGGTATCGCTGTCTCCCGACGGCGGCGACGCCAACCGCCACCGCGAGTTCGACGTCGAGTCCCGCACCTTTGTTGACCCTGCCGCTGGCGGATTCGATCTGCCCACGGCAAAAGGCAACGTGAGTTGGCTGGATGCGGACACGCTGCTGGTCTCCAGTACGGCAGAGGGGTTGCCTGCAACCACCTCCTCGTACGCCCGGACCGGCGTGAAGCTGCGTCGTGGCCAATCCCTCACCCAGGCCGAGCGGATCTTCGACATCCCCGAAGACCACATGCTGGCCATCGTGGCCCACGACTCAACCCCGGGCTTCGAACGGACCTTCGCCGTAGATTACATCGACTTCTACAACCGCAATACGTGGCTGCTTCGCGACGACTCGTGGGTTGCGATCGACGTGCCCACCGACGTGAACATCAGCGCCCACCGAGAGTGGCTGATGTTCCGTCCTCAGAAGGACTGGGACGTTTCCGGCGTTACCTACCCAGCGGGTTCCTTGCTCGCCGCGGACTTCGAGGGCTACTTGGCTGGATCGCGGCAATTTGTGGTGCTGTTTACCCCCGATGATCACACGTCGCTGCAGTCGTGGAGTTGGACCAAGGACTATCTGCTGCTCAACCTCCTGCGCGACGTCTCTTCCGAAATCAGGGTGCTGGACCCTTCCCGCGTGGATTCCGACGGCGGCTGGGTCGCCACCGTCCTGGACGCGTGCCCGCCGCTTCACGACGTCAATGCGTATGCCGTGGACGACGAAGACGATTTCGGGGCGGGAAATGACTACTGGTTGGTCGCCACGGGTTTCACTACGCCCACTACCCTCACCCGCGGCACCCTCAGCGCTGGCGAGGTTCCTTCATCCGGCGTGGCTTCATCCGGCAACCCGACTGCAGGCGTGACGAGCCAGCATGCGGTGGTGAAGCGTTCGCCGTCGTTCTTCAACGATGGTGACTATGAGGTCCAACAACATTTCGCGGTCTCGGCGGATGGGACCAAAGTCCCCTACTTCCAGGTGGCATCCAAGAACCTGGTCCTCGATGGACAGAATCCTACGCAGCTTTCCGGCTATGGCGGCTTCGAAGTTTCACGCACCCCCGCCTACAGTGGCACCATTGGCAGGGCTTGGCTGGAGCGCCGCACTTCCGCCGCTGCCTTGGCTGACGGTCCCGGCTCGCACACACGCGGCGGCGTATATGTTGTGGCGAACATCCGTGGCGGCGGCGAATACGGACCCTCATGGCACCGGGCCGCGCTGCAGGAAAAGCGGCACCGCGCCTACGAAGACTTTGCCGCCGTGGCACAGGACCTGATCTCCCGCGGCGTGACCAGCCGCCGTCGACTCGGTTGCGTGGGCGGCTCAAATGGCGGCCTGCTGGTGGGCAACATGCTGACCCAGTACCCCGAACTGTTCGGTGCGGTGTCCTGCGGCGTGCCATTGCTGGACATGCGCCGCTACACCAAACTCTCCGCAGGATATTCATGGATCGCGGAATATGGAGACCCAGACGTGCCCGAGCAGTGGGAGTTCATCCGCACCTTCTCGCCGTATCACCTGCTTCGTGACGGCGTCGAGTACCCCGAAACCTTCATTTGGACTGCGACCTCGGATGATCGCGTAGGCCCCGTCCAAGCCCGCAAGATGGCAGCCCGGATGCAGGCCATGGGTATCCCGAATGTCTGGTTCCACGAGGCACTCGAGGGCGGGCATGCGGGCGCCTCGGACAACAGGCAGGCCGCCGCACTCCAAGCCCGAAGCAACCACTTCCTCTGGCGTGTGCTGGCCGGGAGCAACTGACGTTCCATTTCGATGGCTCGCTGCACGCAATGCCGTGCGAACGGCATGTCCGGCAGCGAGGCATCGAAATGGCCAGCTTATCGAAGGCGGTTTTGCACTGGACGGCACGTTCTGCGTATCCTTGGTGGGCTAGCAATAGCAAATGGAGACGTGCCAGAGCGGCCGAATGGGCTTCACTGCTAATGAAGTGTGGGGCACAACTCCACCGGGGGTTCAAATCCCCCCGTCTCCGCCCGAGGAAGCCCGGTAACTCAGTGAAGTTACCGGGCTTCCCCCCAAGAGCGGCGCAAATCCCCTTAGTGGCGAAGATGCCGCATCAAATGGCGACGATAGAAGCCAGACAACAAAGCTGTGAAGATTACCAGCTACGGCGCCGAATAGTACGACCACGCCGTAAGGCGCAGGCATACACTGACGACTGAGACCGACGCTCCCAAGTGGAAGAAGCTTCTCGTAGCCGTCAAGCACGACACCAAAGCCGCTGAGATGGCCTTGCTCCGGTAAATCAGCCGGTCCCCCTCATTCGAGGACGTAGCCCTTGGGCACACCGAAGGACTGATCAATTTCCGTGAGTACACCATCAAGCAGTACCGCGGGTACATCAAGAATCACTTCGGCGGCCTAGGACATCTGCCGGTAGACCTGATCACCGAAGACGATCTCATTCGCTGGATCAAGGGCATGATCAAGCGAGGCAGCTCCCCCAAGACGGTCGCCAACGTGCACGGCTTCATCCACGCATCCATGAACTCAGCCGTTCGCTGGCCCCTCCGCCCGGACAACCCGTGCAATGGCCGGCTGCTTCCGAAGGATGACACAACCGAAGACAAGGCCATGTTCCTGACCATGGACCAGAAGCACGTCATCATCAACCAGGCCGACGAATGGCAGCGCCCGATGTGGCTCCTGCTCATCGGCTCTCGGCTTCGCTTTGGCGAAGCAATAGCGCTCACTCGGGCCGACTTCCAGCTGGACGCAGCAACGCCCTCGGTGAGGATCACGAAGGCCTACCAAGAGATGGAAGAGGGCTGGGCTGTCGAAGCCCCAAAGGCGAAGAAAGCCCGCCGTGCAGTGGCGCTGGCGCCCTCCACCGTGGAAGCCATTGGCTCCCGCGTCGAATCGGCAGCGCCTGGCAGTCCGGCCTTCACCATCTCAGCCGATACGCTGGTCTATCCTCAGCACCGGCAATGGCTTGATAGCTAGTATGACGCGGTGAAGGCAGCTGAGGATTTCGAAGACGCCCCGCTGAAGATCTCCAAGCGGCCACGGATCCACGACAGTAGGCACTCCCACGCGTCGATGATGATCGCCGGCGACATGAACCTCTACGAGCTCGCAAACCGGCTCGGGCACGAATCCATCATCACTACGACCAAAACCTATGGGCACCTCGTTCCAGATGCGCATTTCCGGGCGGCCGCAATGGTCGAAACGGCACTAACAAACAGCATCGCGTCCTAAACGCCAAAAGCCCCCGGCCTTGCAGGATGGGGGCTTTGTTCAGTCGATGAGCAGCCTACGAAACCCTGCGCAGTGCCGCCCGGCGCACGGCCCCGAGTTCGGACGTGGTCAGTGTTTTCAGGTAGGTTTCCAGCACGCTGGGAAGCACCCCGAGCTCGGTAGCCACCGCCGACGAACACTGGACAAGAGAAGCGACTTCGAGAACTCGGTCCAACTCAATGAGCCGATATGCCGCCCATCTATTGGCCAGGCGCTCCCTGCTTCGGCGTTGCGCCCTCATGCCCGTAGTGTGCATGTCCAAGGTCGTGCATCAGGGTGCAATCGAACTGGACGGGCCCCAGCCGCATTCTTTCAGAGGCTCCCGCGTGCCCGAAGCGAATCAGGAAGGAATGCTCTCCTGAACGCGCTTGTGTGGTCGCCGCTACTTGGCATGAATTAGCTGATGAGCGTATTGATGGGACACGTGCAAGACTGCGCCGATATCCCTAACTGTGTAGCCATCGTGAGCAAGGTTCTGTGCGACCTGGCGGTTAAGTTCAGTGGCCTTCTTCTGCGCATCGCTGGCTTCCTTGGCCAGAGCGGTCGCCTGGTCAAGCTTGGACCGGGTCTCCTCTTCGATGACAGGAACGACTTCGACGTCGAAAGTCTCTTCAGAGTCTCCAGTGAGCGCCGCGGCAGCGTCGCGGACCATGGCGGGGATCTGATCCAGGCGGCGGGTTTGGGTGAAGAGCCCCGGCATTTCCGGGACCTCCACGGCCCACCAGCCCGTGCCGCGCTCGGCGCGTGCCGTAATCTTCATTTGCTTTCTCCGATCTGCTGCATGATCCTCTTGGCCAGTTTTTCGTCTATCTCATTGTGCCGCGGGACTCTCATTGTGCCGCGGGACTGTGGTCCGGACCGATGGTGACTAAGGTGTGATTGCCGCCCTCCCAGATGGCTAGGTCCTGCCCGCGTTCCTTGGCGACTCGTGCCAGCTTCTGCATCAGGTCCCTGCGCTTCATCATGACATTAGTCAATGCGACTAGACACTTCAAGTCGAGTCGACTAGACAACAATAGAACAAGCCAACCCATACACCCCACCCTTCACTGGGTGGGGGCTTTTCGTTTGATTAAGCGAAGCGGGTGTTCTCCGTCTTCCACTTCTGTAGCCGAGGAACCACCCAGAACGAGTAAATCCCAATGGTGATGACGATAAGCAGCAGCCATTTGATCCAGAGCCCGAACAGGCCGATCCCGGTCCCACTAAACTCCAAGCGCCGACCCATAAGCACAGTGTGCTTGCAGCGCCACCGTTCCAACAGAACGAGCGCGAACGGATAGCAAATACCAAGTGTGAAAACGGTGATCAGAAAGCCCAAGATTTGTGTTCCCAGGTAGTCGCCGGCGCCTCCGTCGAAAGTCATGAGCTTGCCGCCTGGCGCCATAGACAGGTCATTGCCACCAGCATTGATGTTCACAGACAATTGTTGCCCCTACAGATTGAGAAGTTCCGCCGATGCGAGCGGTTAACCATGGATCGTACAGGCATCCAGTTACCCTGAGGACCACATGTCCAGCCTTAGCATCGACTGCATGACCAGTAAACCAATTGCTCCTGTCTTCCGGACGCTCGAAGCAGTTGCCCCGGAGCTCGGCATGACGAAAACCGAATTGCGCGGGTACTGCCGACAGCCTGGCTATTGCACCAGGCTCAGCAAAAACCGGATCATGCTCGATCAGGACAACATCAAAGACCTGGTGAAAGCACGCAAAGCGGTGCCGCAACTAACCGCTTCTGACGATACGGACCATTTCGCATAGTGCTCCGCTGAGGACAATCACTCGTTTCTGGCGTGGCTTTCTGGCACCACGCGCCCAAACCAAAGCCTCCCCGATCGGGGGAATCAACCTTAAATTTCCCCCAACTTGTCCACTTTCTGCACTTGCAATAATCCCGGAAAATGGACCTACATGCCTTTATTTGCAAGGCAGAACGGGCCATAAGGGCGTTTCAAAAAATAGGGTTCAAATCCCCCCGTCTCCGCGAATTGGTCCCGGTTTTCGAACCGGGACCTTTTGCGTTTAATCCCAGACGCCTAGCACGGGCTTACATGGGGGTTAGCGCGCGCTGGGTTAGCTGCGCCAGGTCACCCCCGCTTGGCTCCGTGGCTGACTTCCGCGCCAGCGTGCCGGTGCAGGGTCAGGCTGTCCACTGTGCTGACCAGCATGAGGACAGCCATGGCTATGAAGGCCCCCTTGTAGGCCGCCACATGGTCCGCCCCGAGCACATCCGTTGTCTCGAACAGCCTCAGGAACAAGGCCCCCACGGCGATACCTGCCGCAGCCGCCAACTGTACGAGCGTGGCGGAGATAGCGTTTGCCGAGGGCAGCTGCCCCGGGACGATATCGGCATACTGCACGGAGGCGTAAGCGGAGAATCCGATGGATCGGAAGGCACCGCTGAGCAGCAACAGAGCGAAAATCAGGGGCTCGGGTGTTTGGGCATTAAGGAACGCACACAAGGCAAACGTCACGGCTGACGCGAACGATGCAAAGACGAGCACCGGCTTAAACCCGAAGCGCCTTATCAGGGGTGTGGTGGCCGGCTTGATCCCGATGTTGCCCACGAAGACTGCGGCGACCATAACTCCGGCCTTCAAGGGATCCCAGCCAAATCCATCCTGAAACATGAGAGGCAGCAGGAACGGAACCGAGCTGATGGTGAGCCGGTAAATGAATCCGCCCGTGGATGTCGCCCTGAAAGTCCTGGTGCCAAATACGCTGAGGTTGAACAGCGGAACCCTTGCTTTGCTCATCCACCAGACCGCACCTGCGAGGGAAACCACCCCGGCGGTCACCACTACAACAGCCAGCACATTGGATGCGTGTCCACCCAGCGTCTCCAGTCCCACCACAAGGGAACCCACGCCCAAGGTAGTCAGCAACAGGCCAAACCAGTCAAGTCGGCGGTTGGCATCAAATTGAGTCCGCGGAACCAACCTCAGTGCCGCAATGAAGGCAGCCAGGCCGAGGGGCACGTTAATGATGAAGATCCAGTGCCACGACAGGAAAGTGGTGAGCGCGCCGCCAACCATGGGAGCCAAAACGGGGGCAAGGAGGCCTGGCCATACCAAATAGGCGGTGGCGCGGAGAAGCTCGGATTTGGGCGTGCCCCGCAAAACCACCAGAGTGCCCACAGGAACCATCATGGCGCCGCCCACGCCCTGCGCCACCCGACTCAACGTCAGCATGGTCAAGTCGGTGCTTACTGCGCAGAAAAGGGAGGCAACAGTGAACACCGATATCGCCAGGCAGAATATCCTGCGGGCGCCGAACCGCTCGGCAAGCCAACTGCTCAACGGGATCCCCATAGCCACCGTCACTAAATAGGCGGTCATCGTGATGTTGATATCAGCAGGCGCCACCCGGAAATCGGCCGCAATGCTGGGGATGGCCGTGGTGAGGATAGTTCCGTCGAGAAACTCCATGAAGAACGTTGCCGCCACCAGCAGTGCCAAGCGCGGGCGCCAACTTGTTTCATTGGCCGCTTCGACGTCGGTGTTGCTCGGGTTTGTGCTCATGGCTCCGGTCCAAGTCTTGTCTGGTGGCCCGCAGCAGCAGGCGGGCGTGTTTGCTCGATCCTATAGAGGCACGGTGGGAGCGTTCACAACATGACGCTTTTCAGCTCTCCACCTTGCCTTGAAGCACTACCCCGGTTGAGCGTTTCCCCGCTCGCACCGTACCCCGCCTCCGCGCTATCCCGCCTGCGCGCCTTACCCCGCCTGGGCCAGGGCGAGCGGTAGCACGGCACCTACTCCGGACCGCCTGAGCGCCCTCGCCGCAACGGTCACTGTCCAGCGGCTGTCGATGAGGTCATCCACCAAGAGCACTGGCTGGTCACCAATGCCTGCCAGGGCCTGTGCCAGTTCCGGGCCGACGGCCAAACGGTCCCATACTCCCGCGAGCCTGTAAGCGCTGTTGCCGCCACGTGATCCTGTGGGACCACCGTGCTCTGGCTGCAGTTGACCCAGGTATGGCATCCGCCCTATGCCCGCGATTCCCTGCGCCAGGGAGTCCACAAGTTGTGGCTTGCTCCTTGAGGGAATGCTGACAACGGCTGCCGGGCGCCCCACCCCGCTCCAGGCAGTTCCACCGTCGGCCCCCGACCATTCGCGCAGCACCTGAACGCAGGCCTGCAGCATAGCGGGGTCCACGGCCCTATCGGGTGCTCCGGCGGCAAAGAGCTCGCGGAGCGCACCACCCCAACCCAGGTCTGTCAGCCTTGCCAGGACTCGGCCTTCGGAAATGCTTTCGTCCGGCTTGATCTTCCCTTTGACTCCCACACCCAGCCTGTCCATCCCGCTGGGCCACTGGAGCCGCGGTTCCACGGCGATCCCGGCTCGACGAAGCGTCTGGCCTGCTGCATCAACCGCGGCAGCTGCGATGTCCACTGGGAACCAGCGTCCAGCACAGTTGTCACAACGGCCGCAAGGGGCGGCGGTCTCGTCGTCGAGCACCGAGGTGATGTACTCCATGCGACAACCTGCGGTGTCCTGGTAAATCACCATGGAATCCTGCTCATCCACCCGCGCTTCCGCAATACGCGCGTATCGCTCTGCATCGTAGCTCCATGACCGTCCGGTCGCCCGCCAACCGCCACCCACGCGTTCAACTGCCCCGTCAACGGCCAGGACCTTGAGGAGGAGTTCCAGAGGCGTGCGCCGAAGGTCCACGCGGGCTTCCAGCGCCACCGTGGACATGGCCGAATTCGCCTCACCAAGCACCCTCAAGACGGCGTCGGCCTTTTCTGCTGAGGGCATGGATGCGGTGGCAAAATACTGCCATATTTCGCGGTCCTCGGAGCCTGGAAGCAACAGGACGTCGGCGTTGGCTGCGCCTCGGCCAGCTCGGCCAACCTGTTGGTAATAGGCAACCGGCGAGGACGGCGCTCCGAGGTGAATCACGAACCCAAGGTCGGGTTTGTCGAATCCCATCCCTAATGCCGAGGTGGCCACAAGCGCCTTGACCTGGTTGTCCTTGAGGAGTTGCTCTGCCCGCTCCCGATCGGCAGGATCCGTGCGGCCGGTGTAGGACAAGACATTGTGTCCAGCCTCGGAAAGAAGCCGGGCGGTGTCCTCTGCGGCTGAGACGGTCAGAGTGTAAATGATTCCGCTGCCAGGGAGGTCCGCCAGGTGCGTCAGCAGCCAGCCCAGGCGATCACGGGAGTCGGACAAGTTGAGAACGCCGAGCCGCAGTGACTCGCGGCCCAGTGCACCCCGGATGGTCAACACTCCGTCTCCGAGTTGTTCCTCAATATCGTGAACCACACGGGAGTTGGCGGTAGCCGTGGTGGCCAGGACTGGAACCGAC
Organism: Paenarthrobacter sp. 2TAF44; assembly: GCF_052114885.1. NCBI lineage: Bacteria > Bacillati > Actinomycetota > Actinomycetes > Micrococcales > Micrococcaceae > Paenarthrobacter > Paenarthrobacter sp. 2TAF44. The sequence continues at coordinate 27,095 of NZ_JBFRFP010000010.1, forward strand.
TCGGGCAGTTGGGCAATGAGATCCGCGATGCGCCGGTAATCGGGTCTGAAGTCGTGGCCCCAATCGGAGATGCAGTGGGCCTCATCAATAACGAGCAATCCGGTCCTCCGGATCAGCTCGGGCAACTGGTTCTCCCTGAACGAGGGATTGGTGAGGCGCTCGGGCGACACGAGGAGAACGTCTACCTGGTCAGCTGCCAACTGGGCCAGGACAGTATCCCACTCAAGCGCGTTGGCCGAGTTGATGGCCACTGCCCGGACTCCCGCCCGTGCGGCCGCTGCCACTTGGTCGCGCATCAGCGCGAGAAGAGGAGACACGATCAGCGTGGGACCCGCACCCCGTTGGCGCAGCAACAATGAGGAGACGAAGTAGACGGCGGATTTTCCCCAACCCGTGCGTTGAACCACCAACGCACGGCGCCCGGCGTCCACCAATGCCTCAATGGCCTCGAACTGGCCGTCATGGAAGTCTGCTTCCGGATGCCCCACAAGCTCTCGAAGACAAGCCAAAGCCTTCTGGCGGGTAGGGGATTCCACGGAAACAGCAGCATTTGGGGAGTTGTTGGCCATGGATCCAGTATTCCAGCAGCCCCTGACAGCCAGAACCGGTGGTCGCGGCTATGTGGAAAAACTGCCCGTCACCGGACTGGCTTTCCACATAGCAGCTTCCCCGGTTCATGCTCAATTGCGCTGCCACAGTAGGATTGAGCCCGTGACTAGCGAGCAGAACAAGAACTTCGACCTCTCGACTTCCTTCAAGGCGTACGACGTCCGGGGCATCGTGGGGGAATCCATCACGGCTGAAATCGTCGAGGCAGTCGGTGCTGCCTTCATCGACGTTCTGGGCCTTGAGGGTGAAACTGTCCTTGTTGGCGGAGACATGCGCCCGTCCTCGCCGGAGTTCAGCCAGGCCTTCGCGAACGGTGCTGCCAGGCGCGGCGCCAACGTCCAGTTGCTGGACCTGATCTCCACCGACGAGCTCTACTATGCCTGCGGTGCCCTGAACGCAGCCGGTGCCACATTCACCGCCAGCCACAACCCCGCCGAGTACAATGGCATCAAAATGGCCAAGGCCGGGGCTCAACCGATTTCCTCCGAGACCGGCCTGAAGGAAATCCAGGCCCTCGCCGAGCAGTACCTGAACGAAGGCAGCATCCCCGCCGCGGCTACGCGCGGGCAGATCGGTGTTCGGGACGTACTGAAGGACTACTCCGAATACCTGCGCCAGCTCGTGGACCTTTCCGGTTCCCGTCCGTTGAAGATCGTCGTGGACGCGGGCAACGGTATGGCCGGGCTGACCACCCCGGCGGTGCTCGGTAACAAACTCCTCCCGGCCCTGCCGTTCGAGATCATCCCGCTCTATTTCGAACTGGACGGCTCGTTCCCGAATCACCCGGCCAACCCGCTGGAACCGGAAAACCTCCGCGACCTCCAGGCGGCCGTGATCAAGCACGGCGCCGACATCGGCTGTGCCTTCGACGGCGACGCTGACCGCTGCTTCGTGATCGATGAAAAGGGCGAGCCCGTCTCGCCGTCGGCAATCACTGGCATGGTCGCGCGCAGGGAGATCGCCCGCGCCCAGGCTTCCGGGGAACAGACCCCGGTGATCATCCACAACTTGCTCACCTCCAAGGCCGTTCCCGAACTCGTGGCCAAGGACGGCGGCCGGGCGGTCCGGACGCGCGTCGGGCACTCCTTCATCAAAGCCGTCATGGCCGAAGAAGGTGCCGTGTTCGGCGGGGAGCACTCTGCTCACTTCTACTTCCGGGATTTCTGGAACGCGGACACCGGAATGCTCGCCGCCATGCATGTCCTGGCAGCCCTGGGCGAGCAGGACGGTCCCCTCTCCGAACTCGGGCGTCAGTACGAGCCCTACGTTTCCTCCGGTGAAATCAACTCCGAGATCGACGACAAAGCAGGCGCGATCGAGCGGGTCCGCCTTGATTTCCAGAACGATGACGTCGAGATCGACCACATGGACGGCAGCACTTTCAGTGCCAAGGACGGCAGCTGGTGGTTCAACCTGCGCCCCTCCAACACCGAGCCCTTCCTCCGTTTGAACGCCGAAGCCAAAGACCTGCCCACCATGGAAAAAATCCGCGACCGCGTCCTGGCTCTGGTCCGGGCATAGGGACCGGCAAACATGAGCGAGCAGCCCATCGACGACGCCGATTCCACCGGGACCGTCCAGGAGCGTGAACTCCGGGAGATTCTGGGTACTGCACTGGGAACTGCCCAGGAGCACATACTGCAGAAAGGCGGCTTTCTCCCCTTTGGCATCACGCTTTCACATGAGGGTGAGGTGCGGATTGTCATGGTTTCTCCAGGAGAGCCGGACGAAGACGGTCACATTGACGCGGGGGCAATGTTGACGGATGTCGAGGAATTACTTCGCCAGGGACGGAACGATTACCGGGCCGTGGCCGTCGCAAGTGATGTCGCGCTTCCCGAGCACGGCTCGGATGGCATCCACGGCACTGCCGAGCACCGGGATGGCGGGGTCATGGCAGCCGTCATCCCCTACGTCCACACCGCTGAAGGGTTCGACTTCGGCGCCCTTGAGCCTGACACCCACGAGCCCTCGCTCTGGGTGGACTAGACCTGACTACGTAGGCTGATCCCATGAAAATCAACGCGTTCGCAGATGTCAGCCTCCGCGCCGTTATGGTGTTGGCGTCCGCCCCTGAGGGCACCTTGCTGACAACCCAGGCTGTGGCCGACGCCGTGGGAACTCCGTACAACCACGTCAGCAAGGCCATGGTCCGATTGCGAAGCCTTGGATTGATTGATGTGGAACGAGGCCGGCTGGGTGGCTCGCGCCTTAATGAAGCGGGGAGACAAGCGACCGTTGGCCAACTCCTTCGCCATCTGGACAGCCGACAGGATCCGGCGGAATGCCAGTCCCCCACCCATGACTGCCCCCTCATCACAGAGTGCGGTCTCCGTCACGCAATGAATCGGGCCCGCGAAGCGTTCTATCGCGAGCTGGACACCGTCGTCATCTCATCCCTCCCTCATGCCCGGCAGATGAATCCGGTCTTCCAAACAATTGGCCTCCGGCCCGAATTCAGGTCCCCCGCAACCCTGCCCTGACGGGTCGTCCGAGCAGGCCTGCGCTTCGATTTGCACATCTTTTCTACAAGGAGTAGAAATTGAGATGTAAATATAGGCATTCGAAATGCTTGTATTGTGACGGTCCGAATGACCCAGCCGGGCCCCTACCTCAGGAGAACCATGCTCTCGGAAAAATCCCGCCCCATTATTGAAGCCACTCTTCCGCTGGTGGGCTCGCGTATTGGTGACATCACCGCCGATTTCTACACGCGTCTCTTTGCAGCGCACCCCGAGTTGCTCGATGGACTCTTCAGCCGCTCCAACCAGCGCTCGGGTGATCAGCAACAGGCACTCGCCGGGAGCATCGCCGCCTTCGCCACCCATCTGGTGAACAACCCGGGCACCCTCCCGGAAAAGGTCCTGGCCCGGATCGCCCACAAGCACGCCTCACTGGGCATCGCCGAAGAGCAGTACGGAGTGGTCTACGAGCACCTCTTCGCAGCAATCGCGGCCGACCTGTCAGACGTCATTACACCGGAAATCGCCGAGGCATGGACCGAGGTTTACTGGCTTATGGCAGACGCCCTGATCAAGCTCGAAAAGGACCTCTATGCCTCCCAGTCAAACAATAAGATGTGGATGCCCTGGCGCGTGGTTTCCAAGGTACCGGCTGGCAAGGACGCCATGACATTCACCTTGGAACCTGCCGACGACACTCCGGTAACACCGGCCCTGGCCGGCCAGTATGTGAGCGTCAAGGTTGCCCTCCCTGACGGCTTGCGCCAAGTGCGGCAGTATTCATTGTCAGGCGACGCCGGCACCAGCCGGATCTTCACCACCAAGCTAAACGACGGTGGTGAGGTGTCCACCGCCCTGCATACCGCCGTCGAGCCTGGCGATGTACTCGAAATCTCCAACCCCTACGGCGAGATCACCCTCAAGGACGGCGAGGGGCCGGTTGTGCTCGCATCAGCGGGCATCGGGTGCACGCCGACGGCCTCGATCCTGCGTTCTCTGGCTGAGGCCGGCACCGATCGCCAGGTTCTTGTCCTGCATGCCGAACGCTCCATGGAAAGTTGGGCATTGAGCGGCCAAATGACTGCAGACGCCGCAAGCATTGACGCCGAACTGCAGCTCTGGCTCGAGTCGCCGCAGCCCAGCAACGAAGTGCACCGCGCCAAGGCAGGCTTCATGTCCCTGAGGGAAGTCGACATGCCGGCAGACGCTTCCCTGTACCTCTGCGGGCCGTTGCCCTTCATGAAGAAAATTCGCGACGAAGCAATCGAGGCCGGGATTCCGGCCACCCGGATCCACTACGAAGTTTTCGGCCCCGACGTGTGGCTCGCGAACTAAGGCAGAGCCGCAAACACAGTAAAAGCGCCAGAAGCACGACGGCGGCCCGCCACCTTTCATCCAAAAGGTGACGGGCCGTCGTCGTTCACTTAAGAACGCCGTTGTTCCTAAGAGGTCTAGCCCAGACGGGTCTTCAGACCGTCCAGCTCGGACTGAAGTGCCGCCGGGAGCGACTCGCCGAAGTTGGCGAACCATTCCTCGATGGACGCCAGTTCGGTTGCCCATTCCTCGGGGTCGACACGAACAGCCGACTCAACCTCAGCCGGGGTCATGTCCAGGCCCTCGAGGTCGATGGATTCACCGGTCGGCACGAAACCGATCGGGGTTTCAACGGCGTCAGCCTTGCCTTCGAGGCGTTCGATGGCCCACTTGAGCACACGCGCGTTGTCTCCGAAGCCAGGCCAGGCGAAGCCGCCTTCAGCCGTGCGACGGAACCAGTTGACCAGGAAGATCTTGGGCAGACGCTCCGGGTTTGCCTTGGCGGACAGGTTTACCCAGTGGTTCAGGTAGTCACCTGCGTCGTAGCCGATGAACGGCAGCATTGCCATGGGATCGCGGCGGACAACACCGACGGCGCCAGCTGCAGCAGCCGTGGTTTCCGAGGAAAGCGTGGCACCCATGAAGATGCCGTTGGACCAGTCGCGGGCCTCGGTGACCAGCGGGATGGTGGTCTTGCGCCGACCACCGAACAGGATCGCGGACAACTCCACGCCGTCCGGGCTGAAGTACTCTTCGGCCAACATGTCGATCTGGTCGATCGGCGTGCAGAAGCGGGAGTTCGGGTGTGCAGCCGGGGCGTCGGAGTCCGGAGTCCAGGACTCGCCGCGCCAGTCGGTCAGGTGCGCCGGAGTTTCCTCGGTCATACCTTCCCACCACACGCCGCCGTCATCGGTCAGGGCAACATTGGTGAAGATGCTGTTGCCCTTGGCAATGGCACGCATGGCGTTGGGGTTGGTGCCCCAACCGGTGCCTGGCGCGACGCCGAACAAGCCGGCCTCAGGGTTGACGGCGCGGAGCTCGCCTTCCTTGCCGAAACGCATCCAGGTGATGTCGTCACCGAGGGTCTCCACCTTCCAGCCCTTGATGGTGGGATCCAGCAGGGCGAGGTTGGTCTTGCCGCAAGCAGACGGGAAGGCAGCGGAGACGTAGTAAGTCTTCTGCTCCGGCGAGGTCAGCTTGAGGATGAGCATGTGCTCGGCCAGCCAGCCTTCGTCGCGGGCCATCACGGAGGCGATACGCAGTGCGTAGCACTTCTTGCCCAGCAGGGCGTTTCCGCCGTAGCCGGAACCGAAAGACCAGATGGAGCGCTCTTCGGGGAAGTGGACGATCCACTTGTCCGTGTTGCACGGCCACGCGACGTCGGCCTGGCCGGCTTCCAGCGGAGCGCCCAGCGAGTGGAGGGCCGGCACAAAGAATGCATCGGTCTGCGTGATGCGGTCCAGGACGTCCGAGCCGATGCGGGCCATGATCCGCATGGAAGCTACAACGTAGGCGGAGTCAGTGATCTCAACGCCGAACTTCGGGTCCTCTGCATCCAGGTGGCCCATGACGAACGGAATGACGTACATGGTGCGGCCGCGCATGGACCCGGCGAACAGGCCGCGCAGCTTCTGCTTCATCTCGGCCGGGGCCATCCAGTTGTTGGTAAAGCCTGCGTCGCGCTCGTTCTCGGAGCAGATGAAGGTCTGCTCCTCTACACGGGCAACGTCGGCCGGGTCAGAGAACGCCGCGAAGGAATTCGGGAACGTTTCCGGGTTCAGCCTCTTCAGGGTGCCGGCCTCGACAAGTTCGTCGGTCAGCTTCTTGTTCTCTGCTTCGCTGCCATCAACCCAGTGGATGCGGTCCGGCTGAGTCAGCTCGGCTACTTCCTCAACCCAGGCCAGCAGGCGTGCATGCGTAGTAGGTGCCTTCTCAAGCAGCGGCAGTCGCGCCAGATCGCCCATTGCGGTTCCCTTCCTCGGGTTCAGTGGTGTGTCCTAAACGATAGGGGTCCCGGACCAGACCAATCCCCTGTCAGACGTCAGATGTCCAGTGGGGACGAAACGAAAAACCCCTAGAATTCAAGGTTCCAGTTTCAGAGAAGCGCGATTTAAGTGAGGAAGGTCACATAGACCGGTCTAGTTGTCTAGATTACAGCTTTTCGATTTGGAACTTCACATGAACTTCTGTAAAGTTTATTGAGGTTCGAGGGGGTCAGAGAAACAGACCGCCGAGAATCACACGAAATGCGCCCATAGCTCAGCTGGATAGAGCGTCTGTCTACGGAACAGAAGGTCAGGGGTTCGAATCCCTTTGGGCGCACAGATAGAGACCCGCACCGGTTCGCCGGTGCGGGTCTCTTGTTTTGCCCGGCTGACCCAAGTAACTGGCATTAGTGGTTGTTTTGAGCGCTCATAACAACCACTAATGCCAGTCAGTTGGGTGAGCCGCGCGCAGAAACGGACAGGGCCGCCGTCGTACGTTCCGAAAAAGTACGACGGCGGCCCTTGCCGTAAGTGCGGACGCTTACTCGCCCACAGCCTCGCTGATGCGGCGGCGGATCCCATCGAAGTGACGGTTGAGAAGCTCGGCCGCGAGCACCTTGTCTCCCGCCGCAACGGCGGCATAGATGTTCCGATGAATGGCGGCAGTCTTGGCCAGGTCCTCGATACCGGCGCCGATCTCTACGTGGATCTTCCGGTATACCTTCCAGAAGACCCCCATCAGGTTGATCAGAAGCTCGTTGTTAAGGGGTTCGAATAGGCGGCGATGGAACTCGGCGTCGGCGGCCACGAAGTTCTCGCCGGCGGCAGCGAGTTCCTCCATTTGCTTCACCGATTCCTCGATGGACGCCAACTGCTCCTTGGTCATCACATCGATGGAGGAGGCAATCAGCCCAGACTCCAAGGCCTGCCGCACGTCCACCAGCTGCAAGGCTTCGAGTCCCTGGTGCCGGAGGGAAAGCCGGCCCCGGAATGTCAGGCCATCAGCCAAGGCATCGAAATTGCTGGGCGCCACGAACATCCCGAAGCCATGGCGGATCTCGATCACACCCAGGGCCTGCAGCACTTTCAGGGACTCGCGCAAGGTGTTGCGCCCTACACCGAGCGCGACCGAAAGTTCGCTCTCCGTGGGCAGCGGGTCACCTGCCTCGAGCTCACGCTCGAGGATGAGCTCCATAATGTCCGACTGCAACGCACGCAGCCGGGCCTGTGCACTGAACCGCGCTTGCGGAACGACACCGGAAGTTGTCATGGGCTCTCCTTGCCGATGCACTCCTCCCGCAGAGGCCTATGAACCTCGGATGCGAAGGAGTGCGGTGTTAATATTGAGGCGAGCTTAATGCCCACCGCAGAATGAGTGACTCGCAACATACAATATCGGATGTCCCACCTCCTTGATAGGTATGTCTTCGGAATTCCTTGAGAATTCCGCATTCTGGCGCCCGGGCGGCGAGGAGCCGCGAGGCTCCAGCTTCCCAGGCAGCCTCACCGTGATCCATCTCTCACTTGACGTCCCCTTGTGACCACACTTACAGTTTCAATACGAGCATCGGACGTCCTACATCCGATAACCCACGACAGTCGAATGGTGAGGCACCTTTATGAGCAAGACCATCAACAGCCTGCCGCTGGTCAATGACGCCAGCCGCCGCAATTTCCTCAAGCTGAGCGGCGCAGTTGGTGCAGCCGCCGCCTTCACGGCAACCCTTTCCGCGTGTGGCGGCGCTGCCAGCACCACCACGGGGAATGCAGCCAACACCGCGGCTGTGAACAAGGACCTCATCATCGAGGCAGGCATCTCATACGCCCTCTCCACAGGCTTTGACCCGCTGAGCTCTTCGGGAGCCACACCGATGGCAGCCAACCTCCACATCTTCGAAGGCCTCATTGAGCTCCACCCGGCGACGCGCCAGCCCTACAACGCCCTGGCAGCGACGGATCCCAAAAAGGTCAACGACACCACCTACCAGGTGACCATTCGCGACGGCGCCAAGTTCCACGACGGCTCCCCCGTCACCACCGAAGACGTGGCCTTTTCCTTTACCCGCGTCATGGACCCGGCGAACAAGTCGTTGTTCTCCCAGTTCATCCCTTTCATCCAGGACGTCAAGCCTCTGGACGCCAAGACAGTGGAATTCACGCTCAAGTACGCCTTCCCGGGCTTCGGGCCGCGAATTTCGGTGGTCAAGGTGGTCCCCAAGGCACTCGCCAGCGATCTAAAGGCCTTCGACGCCAAGCCAATCGGCTCCGGTCCTTACAAGCTGGTCTCCGCCGTCAAGGACGACAAGATCGTCTTCGAAGCGTTCGCAGACTACAACGGCCCCAAGCCTGCACTCGCCAAGGGCATGACCTGGCTCCTCCTTTCGGACGCTGCGGCCCGCGTTACTGCTGTCCAATCCGGCCGCGTCCAGGCCATCGAGGACGTTCCGTACCTGGACGTCGACGGCCTGAAGTCCAAGGTCAAGGTGGAATCAGTCCAGTCCTTCGGCCTGCTGTTCCTCATGTTCAACTGCGCCAAGGCCCCGTTCGACAACAAACTCGTCCGCCAGGCACTGCACTATGGCATGGACAAGGAAGCCATCATCAAGAAGGCCCTGTTCGGCAACGCCAAGGCGGCCAGCTCCTACTTCCAGGAAGGCCACCCCGACTACGTCAAGGCCAAGAACGTCTACGGTTTTGACACGAAGAAGGCCGAAGACCTGCTCAAGCAGGCGGGCGTCAGCAGCCTCGAATTCGAACTCCTCACTACGGACACTGCCTGGGTGAAGGACGTTGCACCACTGATCCTGGAGTCCTGGAACAAGATCCCTGGCGTCAAGGTCACGGTGAAAAGCCTCCAGTCCGGTGCCCTTTACAGCGACCGCGTGGGTAAGGGTGACTACACAGTGGTTGCGGCTCCGGGCGATCCATCCGTGTTCGGCAATGATGCTGACCTGCTGCTGAGCTGGTTCTACTCCGGTGCCACGTGGATGGAGAAGCGCGCCTTCTGGACAACTCCTGAGCGCACCAAGCTGCAGGAACTCATGAACAAGGGATCGCAGGCTTCCGGCGACGACGCCAAGAAGGTAGTGGCCGAAATCGTGGACATGGTCTCGGATGAGGTCCCCCTGTACCCCGTCCTTCACCGCCAGCTTCCCAGCGCCTGGGACGAGAAAAAGCTCAAGGGCTTCCAGCCGCTGCCCACCACCGGATTGTCGTTCATCGACGTCGGACGTACCGCCTAGAAACCTGAGTTGCGAGGCCTGCTTTGCGGCCTGAATCCCCAAAGTAGCGCGCAGAGCAGGCCCCACAACCAGCAGCACCCCCAACCAACCGGAGAACAAATTGGTCACCATATTGCGTCTGCTTGGCCGCAGGCTTGCAGCATTGCCATTGATGATCCTGGGCATTACGTTGCTCGTCTTCCTCGTCCTGCAGGCCGCCCCCGGCGACCAAGCCAGCTCCGCCCTCGGTGACGGTGCCAGCGAAGAAGCCAAGCAGCAGTACCGCCAGGAAAATGGCCTGAACGATCCCCTGGTCCTGCAATACTTCCGCTTCCTGGGGAAGCTGCTGCAGTTCGATCTCGGCGTCACAACCCCGCCGGCAAAGTCGGTCGCATCAATGATCGGCTCTGCGTTCCCCCTGACGCTCCAGCTGACCTTCCTGGGCGTCATTATCGCAATTGTTCTGTCCCTGGCTTTCGGAATCCTCGGTGCCCTCTACCGCGACAAGTGGCAGGACCAGTTGATCCGGGTCTTCTCGATCGCCGCGATCGCCACCCCGTCGTTCTGGCTGGGCATCTTGCTCATCCAGTGGTTCGCACTCGGCGCCAGCCCGATGTTTCCCTCAGGCGGAATTGCGACGCCGGAATCCGGCTTTGGCGGTTGGCTGAACTCGATGGCCCTCCCGGCCCTGGCACTGGGCATCCCGGTATCGGCATCGCTGATCCGCGTGGTCCGGACCTCGATGGTGGAAGAGCTTGACCGCGACTACGTCCGCACAGCAATCGGCAATGGTGTCCCCTACCGCGAAGTCGTTTCCAAGAATGTTCTCCGCAACGCGCTCGTCACCCCGGTGACGGTGCTGGGACTCCGCGTGGGCTATCTGCTGGGTGGCGCCGTCGTGATTGAAATGATCTTCGCCCTACCCGGCATGGGCCAGCTGATCCTCAATGGCATCACCAACCTGGACGTCAATCTGGTCCAGGGCGTGGTGCTCACCATCTCGGTCACCTTTGTTCTGGTGAACATCGTGGTTGACCTTCTCTACCTGCTCATCAACCCCCGAATCAGGACGGTATAGCTCATGCGCAGCAAGCTCGCAGAACGGCTAAGTGCACCGGGCATCCGTTTCAAGGCCCTGCCCTGGGGCTCCCGCATTGCCCTGCTCTTCCTCATCTTGATTGTCTTCGCGGCCGTCTTCGCGCCAGTCATCGCTCCGCATGATCCCCTTGAGACATTCATCCCGGCCACGCCGCCGGGCGCCGAGCACTTCCTCGGCACTGACCGCCTGGGCCGCGACATTTTCTCGCGCCTGCTCTTCGGCGCACAGTCGTCACTTTTGATCGGCCTCGGCGCGGTTGGTCTTGCCATCCTCGCCGGTGCGCTCCTGGGCTCCTTCGCGGCGACGTCCAGCAAGTCCGTGAACGAGATCATCATGCGGCTCATGGACATCCTCATGGCGTTCCCGGGTATCGCCCTTGCAGCCGTATTGTTGGCTGCCTTTGGCAACTCGGTTCCCACCATCATCATCGCAATCGCCATCATCTACACCCCGCAGCTTGCACGAGTGGTCCGCGCCAACGTGCTGGCCCAGTACGGCGAAGACTACGTCCGTGCCGAACGCGTGATCGGTGCTGGCCGCTTCTACATCCTGGTCAAGCACATCGTCCGCAACACCGCCGCTCCGGTGCTGGTGTTCGCCACAGTGATGGTGGCCGACGCCATCATCCTGGAAGCCTCGCTCTCCTTCCTGGGCGCGGGCGTTCAGGATCCCGCCCCCTCTTGGGGCAATGTGATCTCCTACGGCCGCAATCTGGTTCTTTCCGGTGGCTGGTGGGCCACCACGTTCGCTGGCCTGACAATTCTGTTGACCGTCCTGTCCCTGAACATCCTCGCGGAGGGCCTCACCGACGCCATGGTGAACCCGAAGCTTCGCCGCGCGCCCGCAGTGAAGGACGACGACGGCTCTGCCGCAGTTCTGGCCGTGGACACTGAGGTTGCAACGTCCGTAGCTCAGCCGTCGGTGGTTGAGGAACACGAGCTCGACGGCGTTCGTCCGGCTTCCGATCGCACCGTCACCGAAGTCTTCGGCAAGTCAGCTCTTCTCACCGATGTGAACGCTGCAGCCGCCAAACCGCACCTCCTGCTGGACCGCGAACTGGAACTGCTGGCAGCCATCGAAGCCAAGCGCACGGACCGCCTCCCCCAGGTGCCGGCAGGCGCGCGGAATGTCCTTGAGGTGAAGAACCTCTCCATCCGTTTCCCGGGCCGCTTCGGCGAAACCGCGATCGTGGACAACGTCTCCTTCACGGTCCGCGAAGGCGAAACCATGGGCCTGGTGGGGGAGTCCGGTTGCGGTAAATCGATCACCTCACTCGCTGTGATGGGCCTTCTGCCCAAGACAGCCCAGGTCACCGGTTCCATCCTGTTTGATGGCAAGGAACTCCTGGACGCGAAGACCCAGCACAGCAACCCCAAGGCCTATGAGGGGCTGCGCGGCGAGCAGATTGCCATGGTCTACCAGGATGCGTTGAGCTCGCTGAACCCCTCCATGAAGATCAAGGACCAGCTGGAGCAGCTCACCAAACGTGGCGGCCGAAAGACACCCGCTGAACTGCTGGAAATGGTGAAACTGGACCCCGCCAGGACGCTTGCCAGCTACCCCCACGAGCTCTCCGGCGGCCAACGCCAGCGCGTGCTGATTGCCATGGCCCTGTCCCGATCGCCGAAAATCGTGGTGGCCGATGAGCCCACCACGGCCTTGGATGTCACCGTGCAAAAGCAGGTGGTGGATCTGCTCAACGAACTCCGTGAGCAACTCGGTTTTGCCATGGTATTCGTCAGCCACGACCTCGCCTTGGTGGCCTCCCTGGCTCACCGCATCACAGTCATGTACGCCGGCCAAGTGGTGGAATCCGCACAGGCTTCCGAGCTTCTGCAGAATCCCAAGCACGAGTACACCCGTGGCTTGTTGGGTGCCGTCCTCTCCATAGAGGCCGACGCCGTCCGGCTGCACCAGATCCCCGGCACAGTCCCTTCACCACGCGACTTTGCTTCGGGCGACCGCTTCGCGGCCCGCTCACTCAGGGCTGACGCCGACCCCAACCAAAAGCTCGTCCTCACCACCGTCCCGTCTCCCAATGCCGACGCTGCGGATCACTATTGGGCCAGCCACTTGAAGGAGGACGCAAAATGAGCGAATCAAGCTCCAAGCCGGTCATCGAGCTCCAGGACGTCAAGGTCTATCACCACGCCAGGACCGGCGGATTATTCCGGCCCAACATCGTCAAAGCTGTTGACGGAGTGGACTTCACCATCAGCCGCGGCGAAACCGTGGGCATCGTTGGTGAGTCCGGCTGTGGCAAGTCCACCCTCGCTTCAGTTCTCGTGGGACTTCAGCCGCCGACGTCGGGCAAGGTTTTGTTTCACGGAAAGCCAGCCATCAAGCGCAACGCTGCCATGCGCAAGCAGTTTGGCCGCTCGGTCTCCGTGGTCTTCCAGGACCCGGCTACGGCGCTCAACCCACGCATGACCATCCAGGACATCCTCACCGACCCCCTTCAGATCCACGGCATCGGGAACGCGGCAAGCCGCGCTGCCAAGGTCAAGGAACTGTTGGCGCTGGTTGGCTTGCCGCAATCGGCAGCCGAGGTGACGCCGTCGCAGGTTTCCGGTGGTCAGCGCCAACGTGTGGCAATCGCCCGGGCACTGGCGCTCGATCCGGACATCATCGTGGCGGATGAGCCGACGTCGGCCCTGGACGTTTCCGTCCGGGCGCAGGTCCTGAACCTGTTGTCGGATCTGAAGACCCAGCTGAACCTGGGCATGGTGTTCATCTCTCACGACATCCAAACCGTCCGCTATGTTTCGGACCGCATCTGCGTCATGTACTTCGGCAAAATCGTCGAGCAAGGCACAGCCGCACAGGTCTTCGACAACCCCGGAAACGATTACACCAAGAAGCTGCTGGGCGCCGCGCCGAGCCTTCTCCACATCTAGTTTTCCCCTCACCAGCTACCAACAACGGAGATTTCTGTGTCCACTCAGTTCCAGGGCGTCATTCCCCCGGTCATCACACCACGCCACTCCGACGGCAGCATCGACACTGCGTCGCTGAAGAACGTCACCAAGCACCTGATCGACGGCGGCGTGTCCGGACTTTTCGTCCTCGGCTCCTCCGGGGAAGTCCCCTACCTCACCAATGATGAGCGTGAGCTGGTGGTCTCCACCATCGCCGACGCCAACGCCGGAGCGGTCCCGCTGATCGTCGGCGCCAACGAGCAAACCACCAACCGGGTGATCGAGGAGGCCCGAAAAGTGGTGGACCTGGGCGCTGACGCGATCGTGGTGACCTCCATGTACTACGCCATCGGCAACGCCGCGGAGACTGAAACTCATTTTCGCAGCATCCACGCAGCCGTCGAGAAGCCAATCTTCGCTTACGACGTCCCCGTCCGAACCCACTTCAAACTGCCAACGGACCTCTTGGTCCGCCTGGGCCGTGATGGTGTCATCGCCGGCGTGAAGGACTCCTCCGGCGACGACGTTTCGTTCCGCCAGCTGCTCCTGGCGGCCAAGGACATTCCCAACTTCGACATCTTCACCGGTCACGAAGTTGTGGTGGACGGCGCCCTCCTTGGTGGCGCCCAGGGTGTTGTTCCGGGCCTTGGCAACGTTGATCCGGCGGGCTACCGCCGGCTGTTCGACGCCGCGCAGGCTGGCGACTGGGCGGGTGCGGCCCGGGAGCAGGACCGTTTGGCCGACGTCTTCGAGATCGTCTACACGCCCAACGGCCGTGTCTCCGGCGGCGCCGCTGGGCTGGGAGCGTTCAAGACCGCGCTGCAGGTCATGGGCGTCATTGAGTCCAACACGATGAGCGAGCCCATGCTGTCCCTGAACTCCGATGAGACGGCGCTGATCCGTGAAATCCTGGAGCGGAACGGGCTGGTCTAGGTTTTCCATGACCGCTTCCATGACCCACGTGATCGGCGTTGACCTCGGCGGCACCAAAACCGCCGCCGGGGTTGTTTCCGGCTTTGGTGAAGTGCTCTTCTCGGAATCCATTCCGACGTTGAACCGGGCCGGTGGCGAAGCGATCCTCGACGCCACCGCTGCCCTGGTATCGGGTTTGATGCAACGCGCTGCCGACGCCGGACATTCCGTGTCCGGCGTCGGCGTCGGCTCCGCTGGGGTGATTAACGCGTCTTCCGGGGCTGTCTTGTCTGCCACGGATGCGATTCATGGTTGGGCGGGGACTGAGCTTGTTACCGGGCTTGCTGCCCGTCTTTCCTTTCCGGCTGCTTCGGTGCGCACCGTCAACGATGTCCACGCTCATGCTCTCGGAGAAGCTTGGCTTGGTGCCGCAGCTGGAACGTCCACTTCTCTGATGGTGGCGTTCGGGACAGGCGTTGGCGGCAGCTTCGTGGTGGATGGCGCTCCTGTTTTGGGGCATCACTCTGTTGGCGGTCATGTTGGGCATTTTGCCTCGCCCTACGCCACATTTGATGGGGCAGCGCTGCCATGTGTATGCGGCCATGCCGGGCACGTCGAGGCCGTGGCTTCGGGGCCCGCCATTCACGAGTCGTACCTGCGATTTGGTGGTTCTTCACGCGAGGCGGCGGATACGCGTGGCGTGTTCGTGCTGGCTTCCGGTGCTCCTGCTGGCGTGCCCGACGGCGGTGCTGCCGCCACTGTCAGCCGAGCCGCCGCCTTGCGTGCCATAGGTCTCGGGGCGGCCGCCGCAGGTCAAGCCGTGGGCGGACTCATCAACATTCTTGACCCTGAAACCGTAGTCATTTCAGGTGGCCTGGCGGACGCCGGTGGGCTCTGGTGGGAGCCCATGGAAGCCGCCCTCCGCCAAGAGCTACTGGTGCCTCTTGCCGAGGTCCCCGTGGTCCGGGCAACCCTTGGCAACACCGCGGCCATCGTTGGTGCCGCGAAACTCGTCCTTTAGAAGAAAGAGACAACATGATCCTGACCCTCGAAGGCCTCGAAGCCCTCCGTTCCCAGCTGATCGTCTCCTGCCAGGCCTACCCGGGCGAGCCGATGCGTGATCCGCGAACTACGGGACAGGTGGCGGCATCAGCGGTCATCGGCGGTGCTGCGGCGATCCGAGTCCAAGGGTTGGCCGACGTACAGTTCACTCGTGCCGCCGTCGAAGTTCCCGTCGTCGGCCTCTGGAAGGACGGTCACGATGGCGTCTTCATCACCCCCACGCTCCGGCACGCGCTTGCCGTGGCGAACGCGGGCGCGCATATTGTGGCGATTGACGGAACGCGCCTGGCTCGCCCCGATGGTTTGTCGCTGGGAGCCACCGTTGCTGGCATCCACGCCGAGTCCCACGCCTTGGTCATGGCGGACTGCGGTTCCTTCGATGACGCCGTGGCAGCTGTTGAAGCCGGCGCAGACCTGATCGGAACCACCCTGTCCGGCTATACCGGCGAGCGCCCGAAGACCGACGGTCCGGATCTGGATTTGCTGAAGCAGATCGCTTCCGCCGACTTGGGTAAGCCACTCATCGCAGAAGGCCGCATCCAGACCCCGGCCCATGCACGGCAGGCCCTCGACGCCGGAGCGTTTGCCGTTGTTGTCGGGACCGCGATCACACACCCAGCCACGATTACGGGCTGGTTCAAGGGCGCGATGCACGCGTAGCCCTGACTTGCGGCGCCTACTCTGCGCCCCAAAGCCATACCAGGGCCCACGCCGCCCGGGCCTCACAACGCAGAGGTAGCAGTTGTAGGCTTCTCCCATGAATGCCGAGAGCTCCCGTGAATTCGACGTAATTGTGATCGGCGCGGGCGCCGTCGGGGAAAACGTGGCGGACAGGGTGGTTCGTGGCGGACTGACGGCAGTGATTGTGGAAAGCGAATTGGTGGGCGGCGAATGCTCGTACTGGGCGTGCATTCCTTCCAAAGCACTCCTCCGGCCAGGCAGCGTCCTCCACGCGGCGCAGGGAATTCCCGGGGCTTCGGAAGCGGTAACGGGAGTCATCGACGCAGAGTCGGCCCTGAAACACCGGGACTGGTTTACGAACAATTGGCAGGACGGGAGCCAGGTCGAGTGGCTGGATAGTGCCGGCATCGAGCTGATCCGTGGGCGGGGGCGCATCACAGGACCGCGGGAGGTCCAGGTGGACGGGCTCGACGGCAACAGCTATGCGCTCAAGGCACACCATGCAGTGGTTGTTGCTACAGGCTCAACCCCTACCATCCCGGATGTTGAGGGCCTCAAGGACGTACCCTTCTGGACCACTCGCGGCGCCACTGCCGCAAAAGTCATCCCCCAGCGGTTCGCGGTGCTCGGAGGCGGAGTGGCCGGCGTCGAATTGGCCCAGGCTTTTGCCCGACTTGGTTCGGTGGTGACACTCATTGCTCGTGGTCGACTTCTGAGCAGCTACTCCGAAGAGGCGGCCGACCTGGTCCTGGCCGGGCTGCGGGCTGATGGGGTAACAGTCCATCTCCACACTGATGTGGACAAAGTGGAAAAGAACGACGACGGCTCGGTGTCAGTCACGTTCAACGGCGAGGCCGTCACGGCCGACAAACTCCTGGTCGCATCTGGCCGGCATCCAGCGTTGGCCAATTTGGGTTTGGAAAATGTGGGCGTTGAACCGCAGAACGGGAAACCGCTCCGGCTCACTACGGACGCCAGTGGGCTGGTGGAGGGGCCGGCAAGCGATGGCACCAGCGGACTCTGGTTGTACGCGGCAGGCGATGCCGCGGGCAAAGTCTTGCTCACGCACCAGGGAAAGTATGAAGCCCGGGCAACCGGTGATGCAATCGTCGCAAGGGCAAACGGTAAACTCTCCGGCGCCCCGAAACCTTGGAGCGCGTGGGCCCACACAGCCAACGAGCACGCCATTCCAAGCGTCGTCTTCACGGATCCGGAAGTGGCCTCGGTGGGCCCGAGCCTTGAACAGGCCCTGCTCCAAGGCAAGCATGTCACCGGAGTGGAGTTGCCCATCAATGTCTCCGGATCCCAACTCTATTCCCCCGATTTCAAAGGGTGGGCGCAGATCGTGGTGGACGAGGACCGCAAAGTCATTCTGGGTGCCACGTTCGTCGGGCCCGGGGTGGCGGAACTGCTCCACTCCGCCACCATCGCGATCGTCGGCGAAGTCCCCTTGGACAGGTTGTGGCACGCGGTGCCGTCGTACCCCACCATCAGCGAGGTGTGGTTACGTCTCTTGGAGAAGTACGGCCTTTAACTCCTATTTGAACTGACCAGTCAGTTCAGTTAGACTTTCAGCAGACACCATTTCTGCGAAAGGCTCATTGTGCTGTCCGTACAGCAACTCCAGATCAACGGCCGCCGGGACGATCTCCTTCCGGCAACGTCACTCCAGGCCCGTCGTGGCGAACTCTTGCTCGTGGCTGGCGAAGGCCAGGATCAGCGGACCGCCTTGGCCTTGGCACTCAGTGGACGCATGAAACCCAGCAACGGCGTCCTCAGTTGGGACAACAACAGCAAGACCAAGAAGATCCGGCTGGCGAGCGCCTTGGTGGACTCGCCCGGCGTCAATGAGCCTGAACAGCATCTAAGTGTTCGCGACCTCGTCACAGAGGACCTCTCCCTCATCCCCCGCCGTTATCGTGGCGCCCTGCTGAGCAAGCCGTGGCTGAAGATCAACAGCTTTGAGGACATCGCCGGCCTATGGGTTGAACAGCTTTCCGCCAGCCGCCGGCTCGAGCTCCTGACCGCCCTCGCTTTGGCAGATCCGGCAACGGACCTCCTCGTGGTCGACTCCCCCGATCGCCACAGCGCCGATCCCGCGGCATGGCTGCCCCGACTTGAGGCACTGGCGTCCGACGCCGGGCGACCCCTCGCCGTCGTCGCCGTCGTCGGTGCCCTCCCGGACAACTGGACTGGCCCTGCTGCGGTGATTGGCAACTCAGTCGCCCACGCGCCGGAACCGGAAACCGTTGAAGTGTCCGCCCAGCCGGCAAAGGCAACGAACGCGCAATCGACAACGACCCCAATCGCGGCCCGCGAGATTCAAGACGAAGCATCCGAACCTGAATTCCAAGACCTCCAAAGGACTGCAAAGTGACTGTTCTGCGGCTCGCCCGCTCCGAACTCAAGCGCATGACCGGCGGGCTCCTGCCCAAGCTGACCATTCTGGCCCTGACCATGGTGCCGCTGCTCTACGGTGCGGTGTACCTCTATGCCAACTGGGATCCTTACGGCAACCTCAACCAGATCGACGCCGCCTTGGTAGTAGAGGACACCGGGGCAACCTCGAAGGATGGCACCGAGCTGCAGGCCGGCAAGAAGGTTGCCGACAGCTTGGTGGATGGCCACGTCTTCAATTGGAAGCAGGTTTCCAGCGCGGAAGCTGCGGATGCCGGCGTCCGTTCAGGCGAATACGCCTTCGCGCTGCGCATCCCCAAGGACTTCTCCGCCAACCTGGTCTCCCCCGGCAGTTTCGACGCCGCCAACCAGGCAATGCTCCATGTCACCACCAACGACGCCAACAACTACCTCCTGAGCACCATCGTGGACAAGCTCACCACAGCCGTGCACTCAACGGTGGCCAAGGAGGTGGGCGAGGAAACAGCAAACCAACTCCTCACCGGCTTCGGCACCATCCACGCCTCCATCGTGAAGGCAGCGGACGGAGCATCCCAGCTCGCCACGGGCGTGGGCCAGCTCAGCGACGGCGCAGCAACGTTGCATGATGGCACCACCCAATTGGTGACCGGAGCAGACCAGCTGGTGGCGGGACAAACGAAACTGCGAGACGGAGCCGTCCAGCTGAACACAGGCGCCAGCCAGTTAAGTTCAGGATTAAACGAACTGAAGAGCAAGACCTCCACCATGCCTGCCGATTCGCAGAAACTCGCCGACGGCGCCGCGCAAGTAGCAGCCGGGAACGCGGAGCTGAATGCGAAAGTCCAGGACGTCGTCGGGCAGCTTGATGCAGCAGACAAAGGCCTTCGCAATCGTGTTGTCGAATCCAATGTGCGGCTGGTTAGCGCCGGCGTGCTCACCCAGGAGCAGGCTGACAAGGTCCTGGCCGATTTCGACTCCACTGCAACCTCTGGCCCGGTTACCGACGCCAAGGCCAAGATCGCGGGCGACGCCGCCAAAATCCAGCAGCTCTCGGATGGTTCAGCTGCCGTGAGCGCCGGCGCATCGAAGCTTGCCGCGGCTACACCAACGTTGACAGACGCGATTTCGCAGGCAGCGGCCGGAGCCGGACAGTTGAGAACCGGGGCGTCCGCGCTGGCCGCCGGCCAGCAGAGCGCACTGGATGGCGCCATAAAGCTCGACGACGGCGCCCATCAACTCAACGACGGCGCCGGACAGCTTGCCAATGGCGCGGTGAAGGCCTCCGATGGCTCACACACACTGGCCACAGAACTCGCCAAGGGTGCCGGAGAAATCCCCAACCCGAACGATGAACAGAAGAGCAGTGTGTCCAAAGTGATCGCCGATCCCGTCGCGGTGGACAACGTATCGCAGGCCAAGGCAGGATCTTACGGGGCCGGCCTGGCACCCTTTTTCCTGACCCTGGCCCTGTGGATCGGCGTATTCATGCTGGTGCAGGCCATGCGCCCCATCACCCAGCGCGCGCTGGCATCCAACGCACGCGCCTGGAAAATCGCGGTGGGTGGCTGGCTTCCGTTCTTCGTTGTCTCGGTCCTGCAGGCCACCATCCTGACCCTCGTGGTGAATCTGGGCCTCGGCTTGAACGCCGCCCACCCCGTAGGCATGTGGTTGTTCATGTTAGCCGCGGTGATGGCGTTCAGTGCGATCATCCAGGGCATCGTGGCGCTCATGGGTACTCCGGGCAAGTTCGTGGTGCTGATCCTGCTGGTCCTGCAGCTTGTGTCCTCGGGCGGTACGTTCCCCTGGCAGACCACCCCCATGCCACTTCACGTGGTGCACGAAGTCCTGCCCATGGGCTACGTGGTGACGGGAATGCGGCACCTGATCTACGGCGGGGAACTCAGCATGATCTGGCCAACAGTTCTGGGCCTGCTTGGATACACTTTGCTGGGAGCGGCACTGTCCACTCTCGCGGTCCGCAAACACAAGATGTGGACCCTCAAGACGCTGAAGCCGGAGATCGCCGTATGAGTACCACCGAGCCGGCCCCTTCAGAGCTGGGGGCCGCGGCAGGAAACGCGGAGAAGAAGTTGCGCCCCGGGCGCACCAACGCCACCAAGCAGCGCCTCTTCGAGGCGTCCATGGAGCTGATTGGCGAACGTGGCGCTGCAGGTGTCACCGTGGATGAGATTGCGGCCGCGGCCGGCGTGTCCAAGGGTACGGTTTACTATAACTTCGGCAGTAAATCGGACCTGATCGCGCAGCTGCTGCGGCACGGCGTGGACATTATGCTGGTCCGCCTCCAGGCAATCGAAGGCCAAGCCAGCGATCCCCTGGAATCCATGAAGAACATGGTGGGCCAGGCCATGGAATTCATGGACGAATACCCGTCATTCGCTCGTCTGTGGGTCAGCGAAAACTGGCGGACGCCGGGCGAGTGGAGTGCTGTGTTCGCCGAACTCCGGGCAGAACTCCTCGCGGTCATCGGCTCTGCGGTGGAACGTGTGGCTTCCGGATACAAGGTGGACGAGTCCATCGCCCGCGGGAGCCTGGAGGCGGCCATCTTCGGGGCCATCTTCGTGGTGGGACTCGACCGGCAAACCTACAACCCGGAGCGTACCCGGGAACAGAGCGTGGCCGCGGTCATGACCATCATGCATGGGTACGTCATCAAGTAGGTGACCGTCCGCAACGGTATCCAACTGCAATCTACGACGGCGTGGCGTAGCCCGCTGGTCGGCGATGATTAGACTCATGCGTCACATGGGGAACAGCGGAAAGCTTGCGGTGGTAACCGCTTTTATGTCGCTCGGGCTCTTGGTCCTCGCAGCCGTGGTCCTTGAAGAACTGGTCCTGTATCTGTTTCTGGGAGCGGTGCTGACCTGCTATTTGGCATCGATAGTGCAGGTCTTCAACCGGCGCCGATACCTCGTGGTTCTCCTTGGCGCTGCAGGCACCAGCTTGTTCATCGGCTTCAGCATCGCGTTCCTGCGCATGTGGGGCCTCGCGTTCAACCAGGACGCCAACGCCATGGGAAGTGCCGTAAGTACCGAGGACTCAGACATCTACTTCTACCTGGCCGCCGTGGCTGGGGTTGGAACCCTGGCTGTGCTGTTCCTCGGGGCGGTGGTGCCATCGTTCGGTTCCAGCCGGGCCAGGCGACCCACGCCGGTGGCCAAAAGAACCACAACGCCAACTAAACGAGCTCCCAACTCACGTCCAGCCGCGCCGGCAAAACGCCCAACTACATCGACGGCACGTCCTTCGAGCTCCGCCAAGGCCTCTCCGGCGAAGCGTCCCGCAACACCCCGCACACCTACAGCGGCAGCCAAGCGTCCGACGTCGGGCGTTCCGTCTCAACGCAAACCTGCCTCCAAGCGCTAGCGATCTCCAAACGCCAGCCTTGCGGGGCCCGCTCTGCGTGCCTCCCGAACGATTAGACGCGCAGAGCGGCCCCTGCAACGGTCACTTCGGGACGCTTCCGCCCAACTCCCAGGACTGCAGTGGCAACACCGAGCAGCAGGATCAGGCCGCCCATGATCTCGGCAACGGTGGGAATCTCGTTCAGGACCAACCAGGCCGCCGTCATGCCGACCACCGGAACCAACAGCGTGAAAGGCACGACGTCGGAACTCGGGTAGAGGGACAACAGCCGGTTCCAGATTCCGTACCCAATAAGCGAGGCGAAAACCGCCGTGTAGATGGCGCTCAGGATGGTGGGCATTTGGAGGTTCGTGATGGTCGCCCACACGGTGTCCGGACAGTCCACCACAAGTGACAATCCCGCCAACGGGAGCGGCACCACGGCCCCCGACCACACCACCAAGCCAAGGCCTGACGCAGCCTTCGAGTGCCGGGCCACCACGTTGCCCACAGCCCAGGACAAGGCAGCGGCCAGCACAATCATGAGCGGAAGGACAGGCGCCACGGCACTTCGTCCCAGTGCCACCACTCCCAGGCCTGCGATACCCAGCACCACGCCTGCCATTTGGCGGCGGCTGGGCCTCTCTCCCAGGAACTTCGCGGCGAGCAGGATCGTGAACAGCACCTGGGCCTGGAGAACCAGCGATGCCAGGCCGGCCGGCATCCCCAGCGCCATGCCCAGGTACAGCAACCCGAACTGACCGGCGCTCATGAAAAGCCCGACGCCGATGATCGCCTTCCAGCTCACGTCCGGTTTGCGGATGAACAGGATGAACGGAAACACGACCAGCAGGAAGCGGAAGGCGACGAAAAGCAGCGGCGGGACATCGCGACCGTTGGCGTGAAGGCCCAGGTCTATGGCGACAAAGTTCACGCCCCAGAGGACAGCGACAAGGACGGCGAGTGCGGAGTGGCGGAGGTTCACAAGAATCACTCTGGCATGCGATTGGTTTAAGCACCAGCGTTGAATTCAGCATGAAACCACGTAGATTTACTTCATGATCGACATTTCAGCTTTGCGTGCTCTTGTAGCTGTGGAACAGCACGGATCGGTAGTGGCCGCCTCCGACGTGATGGGCTACAGTCCGTCAGCAGTTTCCCAGCAGATCAAGAAGCTGGAGAAGCAAACGGGCGTAGCCGTCCTGGAACGGAACGGCCGTGGTGTACTCCTTACCGAACGGGGCCTTGCCCTCGCTGGCTACGGGCGGCGAATCATGGACGAGCTCGAGGAACTGCAGGCAACGCTCCTCGCCGATCCCGCGAAGCCCTCGGGTCTGCTGCGGCTCGTAGCATTCTCCACTGCCTGCCGTGGCTTGGTGGGGCCAATGCTCGGACGCATCGGGACCACCGATTCTGAGCTTGAAATCAGCGTGCTGGCCGAGGACCCACGTGAGGCCGTCCAACGAGTGGCCTTAGGCGAAGCCGAGCTGGCCGTGGTGCACAACTGGAACTCCGTGCCGCTGGTCATTCCGGAAAATCTGGTGCACGAGGACCTTTGCCTGGACCAGGCCGACGTCCTGGTTAACAGCACCCACGCACTCGCTGGACGGACCGTCGTCGAGCGTGAAGACCTGCTGGATGAAATTTGGGTCAGTACGCCGGCTGGCGCCATCTGCAACGAAGCCCTTCTGCAGATCTTCGCAGGGCTTGGGCGCGTCCCCGACATCCGTGTCTACGATCCCGACTTCTCCACCCATATTGCCATGGTGGAGCAGGCCGTGGCCGTGGCGCTTGTGCCTCGGCTGGGCAGGCCGCCCCTGCCACCTGGCGTGGTTGCGGTGCCGGTCGTTAATCCCATTCAGCAGCGGGCAGTGGGAATCGTGTATCGAAAGACCATGACCGCCAGCCCCAATATCCGGCACGCCGTCAGGCTTCTCCGCGAAATAGCGGCCGAGCACGAACTGCCAGTACGGGGTTAAACCATCCGTACGGGCCAAACGACGGCGCTGTTACTTGCGGGGCACCTTAAAGTGCGTCAGACGGGCGTCCTGCCCATCCAGTTCCGCCCATGACTTCTCAGTCTCAAGCACCGTCAAAGCACTGGTTGGGTACCGCGTGGCAGCGTCCATGTAAGCATCATGGTCTGAGTCGCGCGATGCGAGGTGCATGGCCAGATCCTGGACGCCGGGCATGTGCGAGATCACCATCAAAGTGGTGACGGTGTCCGGGACGTGGTTGATCACGGTCAACATTCGATTCGCTGAAGCGGCGTACAAACCGTCCTCGAGCTTGGGCGTCGGGGCTTTGTCCCCCAGCTCATCGCACACCCACGTGCAGGTTTGGCGGGTCCTCACCGCAGACGAGCACAGAATGAAGTCCGGAACCACGCCATGCTTGAGCAGCCACCTACCAGCCAGCGGAGCCTCACGGTGTCCGCGTTCCTCCAGCGGACGCTCATGGTCCGGCACCCCCATGGGCCAATCGGCTTTGGCATGCCGCATAATCACCAGGCGCCTGATGTGATGGTCACTCATAAACCAACCCTATAGCCGCAAACCCCCATCCGCCGCGGAGGCCAATACTCACGGGAGCACGAGAGGGAAGCCCGGGCATGGTGCGGGCGCTGTAGCGCAGCGGGCCACTTTGGTGAGGGCGCGGTAGCGTAGCGGGGCATCTTGCAGCGGGCGCTGTAGCGTAGCGGGGCATCCCGAAAGCGCCGTTGTTGCGTGAGGCACGAGCGCAGGCGCAGGCGCAAAGGGATCGTCCCGCGAAAGCGAAAGGGCCCGCGACCTGACAGGATCGTCCCGCGAAAGCGAAAGCGCCCGCCCTTACAGGACAGGCGCTTTCGGCTGCAGCAGCTACTTAGATCGAGTATTCCGGAGCGGCCCAAACGATAACTTCGGGGTGCTCGTAGAAGCGGTAGCCCTGGCCGCGTACGGTGCGCACCGTGTTGGCCAGGCGACCCAGCTTGGAACGGAGGCGGCGGATGTGGACGTCGATGGTGCGCTCGTTCGGTACTTCTTCGGCGTTGCGCCACAGGCCCTCAAGCAGTTCGTCGCGGCCCACCGTGCGGGTGCCGTTTTCCACGAGGTAGTTGAGGAGCTCGAATTCCTTGAACGTCAGGTTCAGGGACTCGCCGTCGAGGTGGACTTCGCGGCGGGCGAGGTCGATCAGCACGCCGGAGGGGCGGGCTTCCTGCTGCGGTGCCGGGCGGGCAGCCTCGGTGCGCTGGCGGGCGGCGACTGTGGGGTCACCGAAAGTGGAACGTACGACGTCGAGTGCGGACCCGGGCGCCCCGGCCGGTGCGACGGCGACTGCAGCGTAGCTCTCAGCGCCGGTGACCAGGGACTGTGCGTAGGCCCGGATTTCCTGGGCGAGCTTAGCGATGGAGGTTCCTGCCGCTGCTGCTGTCTCTTCGTCGATGCCCATGTAGAGCACGAAACCGCGGGCCACGTTGTCGTTGGCGACGGGGCGAAGGCGGTCAGACTGCGCAATGACAGGAGTAGGCGCCGTCATGGGTGCTGGCTCGTTGGTGGGAACTGCCCGCAACTGGCCGTAGGAGTTGGGGTTGTACCCCTGTGGCACGTAGCCGGGAGCCTGCTGGCCGTTGCCCTGGGGGGCGGGGGCGTAGCCGGGACGGTTGCCGAAGCCGGGGCGGAGCCCTGCGTTTGAAGCGGCCTTGTTGGCGTTTCGGACGGAGATGTGGACGTAACCGGATGCAACTGACATGGAGTGATTACCTCAAAAGTGAATAGCCGTCATCGCGGCTTCGAATGCTGGTTGTCCCCGCAATGAGTTTGGGGAAGGGCGCCCAACGCTGGGCTAGGGGGCGAATGCCTGAAACTTCTTTGGGGTGGAAAGTTAGGCTTGCATTCGACAACAGCGGGTCACGTCGCCAGCGGGTGAGCTGGACCAGATTGCTGCGGCTGCAGGTGCTGTTGAGTTCTTGTTCACATTGGAAGTGTGCAACGTAACAATGGCAACACGCAAGTAACAAAGCGCCTAACCGTCCACATTTTGAGACAAGAGGGTCTATTGTGCTGCAGATCACAATTCTTTCACTACGGAAAATGAACGTCATTTCATTCGGTTCCGATAAGAAATATTCGGCTTATGGTGAATTTTCTTCGGCCAATGGTGCATGATGCCCTTCCTGATTCCCGGCAGGCGCAAGACGACGGAATCTCAAGATCTGAAACACTTGCTGTCCAATCGCAAGCCACTCTCGTCTCGAATTTTTCCCTCAAAATCTGCTACAAGCCGTAGAAAGGGCGCGCATGGGACGGCCATGCCCCGCAACGCCTTCCACCGAACTCCCACGTCGCTAGTGTTGACCTCACAGCGTCCTCACAGGCTCGGCAAAGCTTCGCCAAACCAGAAGAATGGAGAGTTGTCCCATGGCATCCCCGCACTCCATGACGAACAACCTTCCCCAGCTTTCCCACCCGGACGGCTCTCCTATCCGCGCCTTGGTGGTGGACGACGAACCCAGCCTCTCCGAGCTCATGAGCATGGGCCTTCGCATGGCAGGCTGGTCCGTCGCGGTAGCAGCCGACGGACCAGAAGCCGTGAAGCTTGCCAAGGACTTCCGCCCTGACGTGCTGGTGCTGGACGTGATGCTTCCAGGATTCGACGGCGTCGAGGTCCTCAACCGGATCCGTACCTTCGCGCCGGAAGTGCCCGCGCTCTTTCTCACGGCCAAGGACGCTGTCCAGGACCGCATCGTAGGTCTTGCCGCCGGCGGGGACGACTACGTCACCAAGCCCTTCAGCATGGAGGAAGTCCTCCTTCGCCTGCACAGGCTCGTCCAACGTTCGGGCGTTGCCGCCATGGACACGGCGGAACTGGTGGTGGGTGATCTCACGCTGAACGTGGATACACGGGAAGTCTCGCGCGCCGGCGAAGACATCCAGCTCACGGCAACGCAGTTCGAGCTGCTTCGTTACCTTATGGAGAACCCCAAGCGCGTGGTCAGCAAGGCGCAGATCCTGGACCGCGTCTGGGACTATGACTTCGGCGGGCAGGCCAACATCGTGGAGCTCTACATTTCCTACCTGCGCAAGAAAATCGAAGCCAACCACCCGCCAATGATCCACACCATCCGTGGCGCCGGCTACGTCATCAAGCCTGCGGACTGAATCTTGTCCACCCTTTCAGGAGTAACCCGCAAGACCCAGCGGAACTGGCTCAATCCCACCACCTGGCATCTGCGCACGCGATTGGTCCTGGTGGCCATGGCCTTGCTGGTAGCGATTTGCGGGGCAGTCGGAGTGGTGAGTTACGCCTCCATGGACATGTACTTCAACAAGCAACTCGATAAGCAGCTGGAGCAGGCGTCAAGCCGCGCGAATGACTTCGGCAGGCCGCCGTCGAACTTTCCCTCAAGCGGGCGGCCAGATCCTCTGGAGGCCCGCGGCCAAGGTGCCGGTACCCTCAACGCGAGGATTGACGGTTCCACCGTCATTAACTCCGGCCTGCTAAATTCGAATGGCCGCCGCGTCGCACTTTCGGCAGAAGACAAGCAGGTCCTGCTCTCACTCCCCCGTGACAACCGGCCTGTGGACCGTTCATTGTCCAACGGCGACTACCGGCTGGTGGCAGTAAATACCACCTACGGCGACGTGATTGTGACGGGCCTGCCGTTGGCTGATAAGCAAAATGCCGAGGCCTCGCTGGTATGGACCATGGTGTTTGTTTCCCTTGGCGGACTGGTGCTGATCGGCCTTGCCGGTACCGTCATCATTCGCCGGACCATGCGGCCGCTGGAGCAACTATCGGAGGTTGCAACCAAAGTATCGCGCCTTCCCCTCGACGCCGGTGAAGTGGCACTCGCTGTGCGCGTACCGCCGTCGGCCTCCCATCCTGGAACAGAAGTAGGCAGCGTTGGCCACGCTTTGAACCAAATGCTCAACAACGTTTCCAGGGCCCTGGAAGCCCGTCAGGAGAGCGAAACCAAGGTCCGGCAGTTCGTTGCGGATGCCTCCCACGAACTGCGGACGCCGCTGACCGCCATTCGTGGATATACCGAATTACTCCGCATGACGGAGAACTTCACGGACGACGGCCGGAAGTCCCTGGCACGCGTCCAGAGCCAGTCCGAACGCATGACCACCCTGGTGGAGGACCTGTTGCTGTTGGCGCGGTTGGACGAAGGCCAGCCATTGAAGGTCACGGATGTGGACCTTACCCAGTTGGTGATCGAGACCGTCAGCGACGAAAAGGTGATGGCACCGGATCACATCTGGAAGCTCCAACTCCCCGACGAGCCCATCACGGTACGCGGGGACGCAACCCAGCTGCATCAGGTGCTGGCCAATCTCCTGTCCAACGCCCGCAAACACACCGATCCAGGTACCACAGTGATCACTGGCGTCGTGCTCTCCGCGGACGGTACCGCGGTGGTCACGGTCACTGACAACGGGGCTGGCATTCCGCCTGAATTCCAGGGCCATGTTTTCTCGCGTTTTGCCCGCGCTGACGCCGCGAGATCAGGCTCTGAAGGAACCTCCGGATTGGGCTTGTCAATCGTCGAATCAATCGTCCAAGCGCACGGCGGAAGCGTGGCAGTAACGTCCAAGCCGGGGTGCACCGAGTTCATTCTGAGACTCCCGTCAGTTTCGAACGAACACGTATAACGAATCAGGCAACATGACGCGCCGTGACCGTGATCTCTGTTACCCAAATGTGACTTAAGCCGAAACCTCCTGTACCTTCGAAAGGGTGGGTCGCCCATAGTTGGCCCACACCCGGGATGCGCCGAGCTCTGCCACTTCCCGGAGTTCCGTTCTCATTCGAGGCAGAGACGGGGGACCCAGAGTCTCCGGGCACAGTACTTTCCTTGCCCTTGGGGTGAAGCCGCAGCTACGCGCGCGGCCGGATGACCTCATCCGAACCCGACAGCTAACTCCGCAGGCGCTGAGAGGTAATCACACATGTCTGAATTCAACGATCAGACGCGCCCTTCCGCGCGTCACCGTGACGAACACAACGCTCCCCTGACCAAATCGCAGTCTGTTCTGAAGACCGCTGCCCGCCGCGGCAAGACCGGTCAGCGCATGTCCGTTGTTGCAGGAGTCGTTGCCGCAGCATTGGGCGTCGCATCGCTTGGCCAGGCCGCAAACGCCGCATTCAACCTCCCGGAAACGAGCCAGGCATCCGAGACGCAAGCCACGGCCCAGGTCAGCAACAAATCAGCGGAAATCTCTGCGTCCCTGGATGCTGCTGCCAAGAAGGGCGCCGGCGATAGGGCCGCTGCAGATCAGGCAGCAGCAGCTGCACAGGCCGCTGCCGAGAAGGCTGCCGCTGAGAAGGCTGCGGCCGAAAAAGCCGCCGCCGACCAGGCAGCAGCCGCACAAGCCGCCGCCGAAAAGGCTGCCGCTGATGCAGCCGCCAAGCAGGCTGCCGATGCCGCCGCTGCTGCAGCCGCAGCCGCAGCAGCTGTTCCCAAGGCCGTGGACGATCCCGCTGCTGCCAAAGCTTACGCCGCCAGCATCCTCGCCAGCTACGGCTGGGGTCCGGGTGAAATGACTGCCCTGAACACACTGTGGGAGAAGGAATCCAACTGGCGGACCACCGCGACCAACGCGTCCAGTGGCGCCTACGGAATCGTGCAGTCTCTGCCAGCTTCCAAGATGGCAACTGCCGGCGCCGACTGGGAGACCAACTACCAAACCCAGATCAAGTGGGGCCTGAACTACATCAAGGAACGCTACGGCTCCCCCTCGGCCGCCCTCGCCTTCCACTTGGCCAACAACTGGTACTAAGCCAACTCAATAAGCAGGTTTGAGCCCACCCCAGCGGGCTCAAACGTGCAGGGCCTGATTACCGCCCCGTTTTCCGCCGTTCGCAGCAGTGATTACTGCAGCTGACAGCGGGAACGGGGCGGTTTTCGCGTTTCAGGTGGCGACGGCTTGCACCTCACGTAACGTCAGGACTTAGCGTTGTGCCCATGACGGGAACAACAGGAACCGGACCGTGGAGCATCGGTGAACTGGCCACAGCATGTGGCGTCAGCGTGCGGACGCTCCACCACTACGACGAGATCGGGCTGCTGTCCGCAAGCCAAAGGACATCATCTGGTCATCGCCGGTATTCGGAGAGCGACCTGCGCCGCCTATACCGGATCAGATCGCTTCAGATGCTGGGGCTTCCGCTCGCTGCCATCGGCAAGGCGCTGCAAACGCCCGAGGATGATCTGGAGTCTCTTCGAGGCCTCCTCAAAGAGCAGCTGGTCCATGTGCAGGAGCATGCCCAGCAACTCCAGGCGCTCCAAAACCGTTTGGGCGAGCTGTTGTCACGCATGGACGGACACGCCATGCCCACCCCTGAACAATTCATGTCAACGTTGGAGATGATTACCGTGCTCGAAAACAACTTCACAGCCGAACAACGCCAGCAACTCGCGGACAAGCGGGAAGAACTCGGCGCAGAAAAAGTCGAAGCCGCCAAGCAGCAGTGGGCCGTCCTTGTGGAAGAAGGACTGGCGCACGTGGAAGCCAACAGGCCCGTCACGGATCCTTCCGTCCAGGAATGGGTGCACTCATGGGACGGCATCGGTTCCATGTTCCACTCGAGTGAGGACACCAAAGGTGCAGCGCGTGCAGCCTGGCAGGAAAACAGCAAGGCCATCAGCGCCGGCCTGCCTTGGAGCGCTGAGCAGTTGGCCGGGCTGATGGCATATTTGGAAAAGGCGCGCTCGGCCCGGTAACTGGACTGTGCCTATACTTCCGGTTCGGCCTATGCTTCCGGTTCGGCCTCTGCCGCACCTCGAACGGCTGCGATGGAGGCAGCGACGTCACCTGCGTCGGTGGCCCAGTTGCTGACCGAAATCCGGAAGATGTCGCGTCCTCGCCATGAGGAACCTGACATCCACACAAGCCCTTCGGCCATGAGCCGCTGGGTGACGCGGTGTGTGCGGTCATCACTGCCGAAGGCTACCGATACCTGTGTGAACACGACGTCGTTCAGAATCTCCACACCCGGGATCTCCGCGAGTCCCTCCGCCAACGCGCGGGCGTTTGCTGCAAGCCTGTCCACCATGGCAATGACTCCGGACCGGCCCAACTGTCGCAGCGCTGCCCACACCGGGATGCCGCGGGCCCTACGGGACAGTTCCGGAACTTTGTCGAACGGATCGCCCAGTCCGGTCTCCGTTGCAATGAGGTAACTCGTGTGAACGCTGAAGGCGCGTCTAAGGGCTTCCGGCCGGGAGACGATGGCCAAGCCGCAGTCGTACGGGACGTTCAATGTTTTGTGGGCATCGGTGGCCCACGAATCGGCTGCCTCTACTCCGGCCAGCCGCCCGCGCAGATTTGGGCTGACTGCCGCCCACAGCCCAAAGGCGCCATCCACATGCACCCAGGCCTCCCGGTCATGGGCTACCGCGATGGCTTCGGACATCGGATCGAACGCACCGGAATGCAGGTTGCCGGCCTGCAGGCACACGAGGGAAGGCCCGGGTTGCTGGTCCATGGCGTCGGCAAGGGCTTCCGGCAGGATCCTGCCTTGATCGTCCGTGTCCACGGGCACGCACGCTCCCAGCCCCAGATACCGCAGGGCGAGATCCACGGCGGCGTGCCGTTCCCGGCCGGCAAACGTTGTGATGAGCGGCGCGCCGGTCAGGCCCAGGTCCGCCAGGTCCCATCCTGCCTCGTCCATCAGGTATTGGCGCCCGGCGGCCAGGCCCGCGAAGTTGGCAGTGGTAGCGCCAGTTGTGAACCCGATGTCGGACCCTCGGGGAAGATCCAATAGTTCCAGGAGCCAGGCCGCCGCGGATTCTTCGATCGCAGCGGCAGCGGGAGTCGCAAACCTGAGCCCGGCGTTTTGGTCCCACGCCGAGACGAGCCAATCTGCAGCCATGGCAGCCGGCAACGTCCCGCCCATGACCCAGCCGTAGAAGCGTCCGGACTGGATGGCCATCAACCCGGGCTCCGCCAATGCGGCGAGCTCGTCTACTACGTCAGCCGCGTCCGTTGCTTCGTCGGGAAGGCTCGAAAGAAGGCTCGCGGCAACTTGGTCGGCGTCGGACGTGGGCCGGACTGAACGGCTGGGCACTGACGCAAGCCACTCCGTAGCGTGCGCCATGGCCCGCTCCAGTGCAGCACCGTACGCCTCCGGCAACGCAGACATGCGCACAGCCTACTCCCGGTTCACCGGCTGGAACAGCGAAGGCGAACAGTGCTAGAGCGTGAAGGTGATGAGGTGACCGCCGTCGTCGTCTTTCACTGCTGTGACCATCACGGCTGAGTAGTCCGGGATCCGCCACATGCCCGGCTCAAGCTCGCCTCCGGCGTCGCCCACCACCACGGTTCGCATCCCGGCGGCGCGGGCTGCGGCGATACCTGCCGGAGCGTCCTCAAAAACCACGACGTCGGCCGGTTCCGCGCCCAGCAACGCTGCGGCTTTGAGATACCCCTCCGGGTGCGGCTTGCCCCGCGTAACGCCTTCGGCGGTGACGGTAGTCGATGGCATGGAAAGTCCGGCAGCCTTCATCCGGATGTCGGCAAGGATGCGGTCCGCGGACGTGACAAGCGCGATGGCGTCGTCCGGCAATGATGCAAGCAGGGCTTCTGCGCCAGGAAGGGCAATCACGCCGTCGGTCCTGGTGCGTTCCATCTCGCCCAGCTCGGCCGTCAAAGCTTCAAGATCAGCTCCTGCCGGAGCATAACGGCGCACAGTATCGCCCGCTTGCACCCCGTGTGACGTCCGCAGGATTTCGTTGTAGTCGAGGCCGTATCGTTCGGCGAACTCCAGCCATACTTGCTCGACGATCGCCGTGGAATCAACCAGTGTTCCGTCCATGTCGAACAGGACAGCACGAACCGTCAGGGTAGAGGATCGCTCGGCGTGTGCGGAAGGCGAGGTTGGCTCGGCAGGATGGCTCATGCATCCATCCTGCCGCACCATGCAGGGGTTGCGGCTAACTGTGACTTAGCCGTTGGGCCGGTGCGGAATGTACTGCACAGCCCACTTATTGCCGTCGGGGTCCGCAAAATGGACGAAGTGTCCCCAGTCCTGAACGTCGATATCACTGACCTCGACGCCATTGGCCTTGAGCTGTTCGTGGGCTTTATTGATGTCGCTCACCACTATTTGAAGGGATGGCGCTGTCCCGGGAGGAGCATCGCTGAGGCCCTCCCCGATCGCGATGGAACAAGCCGATCCCGGCGGCGTCAACTGCACAAAGCGGATGCCGTCCATGGGACGCTCATCGAAATCGGCATTGAAACCAACTTTGTTGACGTAGAAATCCTTCGCGCGATCCACGTCGGACACAGGGACAAACACCAGTTCAAGTTTCCAGTCCATGCGCCACAGGCTAACGGGGCGCGCAGGAAAGCGGTAGAGGCGTACGGATTAGCCGGCCACGCCGTAGAGGCGGTCGCCGGCGTCGCCCAAGCCTGGAACGATATATGACCTGTCGTTCAGCTTCTCGTCAATCGAAGCGAGGACTACCGTCACATTGGCGTCCTGCAGTTCCTCCTCCAACTTGGCGAGGCCTTCCGGAGCAGCCAGCAGGCAGATGCACGTAACGTCGGAGGCGCCGCGTTTGAAGAGGAATTTGATGGCTTCGCGCAAGGTGCCGCCGGTGGCAAGCATGGGGTCCAGCACGAAGATCTGACGTCCGGTGAGGTCCTCGGGAAGGCGCTCGGCGTAGGTGATGATGTCCAGTGTCTCTTCGTCGCGGGCCATGCCCAGGAAGCCGACCTCAGCGGTGGGGACCAGTTTGGTCATGCCCTCAAGCATTCCCAGCCCAGCGCGCAGGATGGGAACCACCAAGGGCGTCGGCTTGGTGAACGCCGTGCCGATGGTCTTTGTGACAGGAGTCTCGATCTCCACTGGCTGTGTCTTGACCTCGCGGGTGGCCTCGTAGGCCAGGAGGGTGACGAGTTCTTCAGTGAGCTGCCGGAAGACCGGTGAAGGGGTGTTCTTATCCCGCAGTACGGTGAGCTTGTGAGCGACCAGCGGGTGGTCCACGACGAGTGTGCGCATCGTCCAAAACTATCATTGAGACATGAGCGCCACGGAGCCGTATCACGCTGAACACATGGCTTGGATGGGCCTCGCCCTGGACGAGGCCCGATTGGCGATGGAAACGGACGACGTGCCGATCGGCGCGGTCGTTCTAGGACCCGACGGCGGTGTGCTGGGTTCAGGGCGCAACGAACGGGAAGCACACGGGGACCCGACCGCCCACGCAGAGATCGTCGCCATCCGCGAGGCCGCGGCTGCCCTGCAACGCCATGCCCTCGAATTGGGCGAAGGCGGCGACGGGTGGCGGCTCGAGGACTGCACCTTGGTGGTAACCCTTGAACCGTGTGCCATGTGCGCCGGGGCGATCGTCCTGGCACGGATTCCCCGCGTCGTGTTTGGCGCGTGGGATGAGAAAGCCGGGGCCGCAGGTTCGGTGTTCGATATCCTCCGCGAGCGCCGGCTCAACCACTGGGTGGAGGTGTATGCAGGAGTGCGCGAGGAAGAATGCGCAACGCTCCTCCGGGACTTCTTCGCTACACATCGTGTGCCGGCAGCGGAGCACCGCTCACCCGCCTGAGCTCTATGTAAGGAGCCAATCATGACAATCGCTTTCAACCACACCATCGTCTACGCCACGGACAAGCACGCGTCGGCTGCGTTTCTGGCCCGCATCCTTGGGCTTCCCGCACCACAGCTCATGTGGTCCTTCGTCACTGTTTCCTTGGAAAACGGCGTCACCCTGGATTTCCTCGATGCCACAGGAACCATCGCGCCCCAGCACTACGCCTTCCTGGTCAGCGAAGAGGAGTTCGATGCGATCTTTTTGCGGATCACGGCCGAACACATTCCCTATTGGGCCGATCCCGCACGTTCCCGTGCGCAACAAATCAACCACAACGACGGCGGCCGCGGGATCTACTTCAGCGACCCGGACGGGCACTTCCTTGAAGCAATCACCCGGCCGTATGGTTCGGGCTGAATGCCTTTCGGGCTGAGTGCGTTACAGACCAGCGGCCTCGTTGAGGGCGTCGATCCGTAGCTGCCGGGACGCCGGTGAGTCCAGGCTGAACGACCTGAAGTCGCCGAGTTCATCGCGGATCCATGCTTCTATTTCGGCGATGCGCTTGCTGACTGCGGCAGTGGGCTTGGCGAACGTCCACGCCGCGATGCGTTCGTTGCCGGGATCATACTGCCACAGGCCGATGATCCGGCCCCGGTCCAGAATCGGGTGATCCGGGAGGTCGGCCTGAAGCGCAAGGGTGGTGTCCAGGACCTTCTTTCCTTTGTCCTCCTCTGCGAACATCTCAGCCGAATTCCGCCTGTGGAGGACCAGTGAGTCGGTGCCTGCAAGCAACTGGATCTGCTCGTCGCCGGGTTCTTGGAAGTCGGCCAAGCGTTCGACGTCGTCCGGCAGCATCCACAGCACGTCACCGTTCGCGGTGGCCACTTCCACGGCCCCGACGCCGGCGAGCGCCGCTTTGGTCTGGGCTACGGTGAACGCAGTGAACCACTGGCTCTGCTTGAGAGTCGCTCCGCCTGTCCAGCGCAAGTACCGTTCGAGCAGGAGGCGGCGAGCGCCGTCGTCGTCGATTTTGCTGGGCCCAAGGCCCCACTTGGTGTAGGCATAACGCTGCTGGTCGAGGCGGCCGTTGATGGGGACCCGGCGGATGCGGCCGTCGGCCTGAAGCAGGCCCAGGGCCGTGGGCAGCGTGGTGGCTGCACCCTTCTTCTTGCCTTCCTCCCCGAGGCTCCGGACAGAATCGCCCAGTTGGTCCTTGAGCTGCCTGGGATCCAGGGGATCGCTGGACTCCTGCAGGGCGTGCTCCACTTGGTCCTCTAGAAGGGTGATCTCGCTGCGCTCCACGCCGAGTCGCGCCAATACCTTGAAGGGTGCAACGGCGGCGTCGCGGCCGATCTGCAGGCCCCAGGCGAAGTCGGCCCGGCCCAGTACGTACGTGCAGCCGCGGGCAGTGGGGAGTTCGTGGATGTTGAGTTCTTTGACATCGCGGTCGGCCTGTTCCCGACTGATTCCCGCCCTCGCAAACAGGGTGAGGTACGGATTGGCGCCGCCCACCGAGCGTGCCCATCCGGCGTGATCGAGGACTTCCTCGGATGTCTTTCCTGCGAGCGACCCGTCGAGGCCCTGTTTGTGCCAGGCCCAGGCCCGGAGGTGCTCCGCGGTGAGGGTTGCTGCGGCCGGAATGGTCTGGACTTTGGGCGTCATGGCCCTATTCTGCACCCTCGCCGGTTCCGAGGGCTTTCAGAACCTTTGCTGCTGTGGTGTCCCACCCGGGAAGGTTGGCCCGGGCCTGGATTGCGGCAGTGCGCCAGGTCTGCTGGAGTTCGTGGTCGCTAAGCCATCTCCGGATGGTGCTGGCAAGGTTGTTGGGCTGTGTTAGGTCAAGCGCCGTCCCCGCTCCTGCGCTTCCGAGCGCTTCCACGGCACCGGTCCCCTGCCGGACAAGAACCGGTACGCCATGGGCCAATGACTCCGTCACCACCAGGCCGAACGCCTCGGACTTCGAAATGAGGATGCTGAGATCGGCTTTGCGCCACTGATCCTCCAACAATTCTCCGGTCAACTCGCCGGTGATGATGATGCGGTTTTGGAGGCCATGACGTTCGACGGCGGCCCTCACCTTCGTCGCGTACGCCGGGTCAGCGTGTTCCGTGCCGATCAGGGCCGCGGCCCACGGAAGGTCCTTCAGTGTGGCGAGGGCTTCCACCAGTTCTGATTGGCTCTTATTGGGCAGCAGCGCGGCGAGGGCGATGATGTGCGGGGGTTCCGAGCCCTTGGCAATTTCAGCCGCTTCAACACCGGGATGGGCGATCACCACGTTTTTGAGGCCATGCCTGTTTTCCAGTTCCGCGACGGCGTGGGCGCTGGGGCAGACAACGCCTGAGGCTGCAGCCAGAGCCCGGGCTTCAAGATCCGCGTGATCGGCCAGCGCCATATGAGAGAGTACCCACACCTTGGTTCCTGCACTCACCGCGCCCGCCACCTCTTCCGGGGCCCCGCTCGCAACCAAACCGTCGGCAATCACTGTAGCGCCGCCGTCGAGCACTTCCGCGAACCGGCGCCGGTCTGCCGCGCTCCCAACCGGCCAATCGCCGTCGACGATGACTGTCTCGACCCCGACGCCCAGGGCCATCAGGTGCTCGGCGAGTTTGGCGTTGTACTTGTTCCCGCCGGAACCATGCCGGACGTTTCCCGGCACCAGGAAGCGGATGTGCACTTACTTGACCGGGAGCTCCAGTGAATATCCTGCCCACGCGTCCGGATTCTCGCGAAGGACGACGTCGATACCGCTGAGGGCCGGCCCATCCTCTGTGTTCTGGATCCGGGTGGCAACGGCGTCGGCGATGTGCTTCGCCAACGCCTCCGTGGTGGACAACTTGCCCTTGAACGCAGGGTGTTCGTCGAGGTTCTTGTAGTTCAGGTCTTCAAGAATTTCCTCAAGAATGCCGCCTGCCGCGCCAATATCCAGGACGATTGCGTCCTCGTTGAGCTCGGTGCGGCGGAAGGTCACTTCGGCGACGAACGTGGCACCGTGGAGGCCCTGCGCTGGGCCGAAGGCTTCGCGGGGAAGGCTGTGGGCGATCATGAAATGGCGTCGGACGGTCAGGCTGAACATGTCTTACTCCTCCGGCTTTGGATAGGCGACCACATGGCAAAAGCCGCCAGGCTTTTCAAACAACTTAACGAGGCTGGTGGGCAGATTCTGAAATTGGCATTCGCTGCTCAGGAACGTGTCGAACACCGGGTCTCTTAATTGGTTCGCGGCGAGTTCGAGGCGCTGGGCGTTGGTTCTTCTGTGTCTCCTCGGCAGCGCCACCACGCCCACTTGGCTGGAGCGGATCGTCAGCCTGCGCGCGTGGAAATCCTCGCCCAGCGGCAGAGTGACTTCCTTGTCAGCGAACCATGAAAGCTCGATCACGTCGGAATCGTCGCCAGCAAGTTGAAGGCTCAGTTTGAGTCCCTCGTTGGCGGCGGAGCAGTGGAAAACGATGTCGCAATCGTTCTCTGCTTCGTCCGGGAGCGCGAAGTTGATGTTGAGTTTTTCGGCGAGATCTCTCTTGTCCGTATCTGCGTCCACGAGTTGCAGCCGGCCGAGCGGATACTTTCGGAGTATGGTCGCCAGAACGCCGCCCACCAAGCCACCCCCGACGACGGCGACACGGTCTCCCAGCCTGGGCCCGGCTTCCCAGAGGGCATTGATGGCCACCTCCACGATGCCCGTGAGTACGGCCCGGCGCGCAGGCACGTCGGCCGGTATGGCTGTGAGCTGATTCGTCGGGACGACATAGAAATCCTGGTGCGGGTGCAGACTGAAAACCGTTTTGCCGAGCCAGTTGTCCGGGCCTTGTTCTACGACGCCCACGGACAGGTAGCCGTACTTGACCGGGCCGGGGAAGTCGCCTTCTTGATGCGGCGCATGCATCAGATCCGCCACGCGCTCCGGGACCCGCCCCTCATGCACAACACGCTCCGTGCCGCGGCTGACGCCCGAGTAAAGGGTCCTGACGAGGGCTTCTTTGGGGCCCGGCGTTGGTATGGCCTCCGGGCGCAGCTCACCGTGCCCCGACTCAGTGACCCAGTAGGCCTGGGCCTCGTGTTCTTGTTCGCGCGAGATAGTCATGATGCTTATGAATCTATCGCTGGGTTGGGGTGGGCGGAAGCTGGCGTTGGTTGTCGGCGTTTCCTGGGTGGTTGGCTTGCGTCTGCTTGGTGGCTCGTTTGTGGCGCGTTTGTGGCGCGTTTGTGGCTCGTTTTGGGGAACGGGCCCGAACTCCGGTACCCTATTTCAGTTGGTGACGTGTCCGAGCGGCCGAAGGTGCAACACTCGAAATGTTGTTTGGTGTAAAAGCCAACGTGGGTTCAAATCCCACCGTCACCGCCACTTGAAAGGCCCTGCTTCCCTTTGTTTATGAGGGTTGCGGGGCCTTTTGCTTTGCTTGGATCCCCTTGACGTCATAACCCCGTACCTGTCCTGACAACCTGTCCAACTTCGTAGAGGGTTGAAGGACTAACCTCGAAGGATCCTACCTGGGGCTACTTCTGATGCTGCCATCACCCCGGCTGGGGGTCGTGTATAGTGAAGTCCATAAACACCGGCACCGCTTTCAGACTTTGACTGCTCGCAGATCAAGACTTGATAAGTGCCGGTCTTCATTTAACAAGCGTTCTAGGATGGCGTGTGACCTACCAGAAGCCGCACCTTCAATACAGCGAACTTAGAGCGACTCTTTCGCGTCGCGGCATGGACGTTGGCGACAGGTCGACGGCGG
Source organism: Paenarthrobacter sp. 2TAF44 (assembly GCF_052114885.1). Classification (NCBI taxonomy): domain Bacteria; kingdom Bacillati; phylum Actinomycetota; class Actinomycetes; order Micrococcales; family Micrococcaceae; genus Paenarthrobacter; species Paenarthrobacter sp. 2TAF44. Next base: position 66,362 of record NZ_JBFRFP010000010.1, read on the forward strand.
AAACCACGCTAAGAACCATCGGCTATTCTCGCCTGAAGGCGTACACATATCCATTTCGAGTGCCGCTGCCGTCCGCCTCCGAGCAGGAAACGCCCTATCAAATGCGTGGCAAGGATTTTTTCCCCGGAACTTGTTTGGAACATGCCTCAGCCCTATACAAGTTTGATCAGAACTTACGAAGAATCTGCCTTGACGGACTTCAGGATCTTGAAATCTCCTTCCGGGCCGCTATCGCTCACACCTTGGGGAAGCGCTCCCAGTTCGCTCACCTAAATGCCGCTCATTTGGACACTGGCGCCTGCACTGCGCTGGATATCGAGGGCAAGGCGGGTTGGGACCACTGGCTGAAGACCTACAGGGAGGCGCGGACTCAGGGGAAAGAAGAAGATTTTGTCGCCCACCATCTCATCAAGTACGGCAACGATCTCCCGATATGGCTGACGACCGAGATCCTGACTTTTGGTTCACTTGTTCGCCTCTTCAGTTTGTTGGTTGACTCCGACAAGACCGCTGTAGCCAGGTACTTTGGCGTGACCGACGGCAGACGATTTCACAAGTGGCTTCTCGCGATGAACGGGCTGCGAAATGTGTGCGCGCACCATCATCGACTATGGAATCGAATCCTCACCTATGAACTTAAGGTGCCGTCAGCAACTGTGGGCCCCGAGCTGGCGCATCTGTCGGCACTCCCAAGGGAGAAGCGCCTCTATGACGCACTGGCCCTTCTTAGCTACCTCTTGAAGTCCCGCGACTCGGGCAGCCAGTGGCCCGCGACGCTGAGAACGCAACTTAAGAAGTTCCCGAAAGCAAGCGAACTGCTGACGGAGGAAGGCCACCCCGTGCTGGATATGGAGTACAGCATGGGCTGTCCGAAGGGGTGGGAAACTCTCCCGCTGTGGCAGCCTAACTAGATCGGTTCGGGCTCCACTTCACATAGGAAGATATCGAGAGGAATTCTAGGAACTTTCCGTATTACTGGTGATGCAGGAGAGGTTTCAAATCCCACCGTCACCACCACTTGAAAGGCCCTGCTTCCCTGTGTTTATGAGGGTTGCCGGGCCTTTTCTTTGGTGGACTGGGGGCAGGAGGCATGCCAGCGGTTTGAACTCCTGACGGCACCTTACGGCAGTTGCAATAGGAGCGGATTGACCGGCTTGAACCGCAGCAATCTGATGGTTTGCGCGAGGATGGCGACGCGAAAGATCAAGCTGACGACGTTGGGCATCTCCCCTGTGGTGGTTACGGTATCAACAACGCTTACGACGTCGAGGACGAGCTCTAGTCCGACCAGGACCAGTGCCGCTACCAATGGAGTTTTGGAGTTGCTGCGCCGGGTGGCAACATTCCAGATTCCGACGGCCAGCAGGAAAGCGGTCAGAATGATGTTCTGAGCATCAGCCATCATCAGTTCTGTTCGCTCAGTCTCATTGAGAGCGGCAATTTCCGAACTGGCTCCGCCATACGTGCGCCACAAGAGCAGTACCCATGCCAGGCCGATAAAGATCAGACAGAGGCCGACGCCGGTCCGCCCGTTGCGGGATCTCTTCGCTTCCAGTGCACCGGCTTCTGTGGTTGATGGAGCAGTTGGCTCCGGAAACTGCATGCTCATGTGGGACCCCTGAAGATTCCAGGGAGTACCCGATGCGCCCCCATCGAGAACAATTTAGCAGCCTGCGTCTTATGTTCAAGGGCACGGCTGCCAAAAAGGACCCAGCCTCGCAGCGGTCCAGGGGACGCTAAACCTAACTTTCATTTCGTGACGCGAAAAACTAAAGAATTAATCAAATCGAGACTAAATCTTTAAATGCTTACCACCACCAAACTGCAAGGAAAAAGCTCGATTGTTTGAATCGAGAAAAATACATTACCTTTGAAAATCGTGCATGTAGCGCATCCAACCACGCTGAGGAGCGTCATGAACTCGCTGGATCAAGCCGAAGCATCTCCGCCCCATTTTCGAGTGCGGAGCTTGGCCATCATGTCTTCCAGGACGCTTCGAAATCCTTGGTGGATCGCGGTGTTTGTGGGATTACTGGCCCTGCTGTTCCGGGTGTTCGGCGTTCAGCGGGCGAACGATGTATTTATCGACGAGGTTACTTACGCGGACCTCGCCAGAGAAATTGCTGATGGGAAAATGCCATCAATTCTCGGCAACCCTTTTTTTCTTCATCCCCCGGCCTCGTACGCTCTGAACGCGCTCGTAATACGCGTGCTCGGTCTTGAGGGCCACCCCATGGACCTGGCTTTGCAATTGCGCTGGGTCAACACGGTCCTCGGAGCATTGACGGTGGTTGTCTGCTTTCTGTTGGTGCGCCGTCTGGTCGGAGTAGGACCAGCTGCGGTGGCTGCCGTCATACAGGCCAGTGATCCCTTTGTCCTCCGCATGGACGGGCGCTTGATGATGGAGACTCCAGCTGGCCTGGCTGTACTGTCGGGATGGCTACTCGTCCTTCACCTGATAGACCGCAAGTGGGACCGCACACGCTTGTGGCTTGAACTCAGCGCCGGGTTGGTCTTCGGGCTGGCAATCGTCACCAAAGACATGACTGCTGCGTTCACTGTCGTCCCGCTCGTGGCCGCCACGTTCTGGCGTAGAACCGTTCCACTGCTTACAGCTCTGCGAATCCTCGTCGTTTCCGCCGTGCCCTATTTGATCTATCTAGGCGTGATCGGAGCAAACGGCCTGCTTCCGCAGTTCATCGAACAAAAGTCGGTGGGCGTTCTAAGAATGATGGGAGCCGTTCAAATGACCGGCTTCAATTCAGTTCCGGGCGTGAACCTGACAGAACGGCTTATAGACATGGCTGGCCGGTTCGGCACCAGCTATCTGCTCCTGGGGCTATCGATTCTGGCCGGTGCCGTGGCCGTCACCTCACAGGTGACGAGTCGGCGCGTCATTGGCTTGTTTTCGCTTTTCACAGGTTTCGTGGGCATCTATTCAGTTTTCTTTGGGGCGGCAGAAGAACAATTTGGATACTGCGTTGTTCTTGCAGCCCTGGTTTCAACGCCGGTGGCTCTGGCGATGTTGGTTTCGTGGCGACCCCGACTTCGCAGGATCACAACTGCCGCAGTGGCAGTCGTGGCAGTTCTCAGTCTCGGTTTGGGCCTACAGGCAAGGTCAGTCGTGGACGACGGGCTTGTCCGCGCACGAGATTGGATGAACGCCGAACTGCCCGGATCTTCCAAGGTGGGGTTGACGTCGGTAACCGGTGAATTCGCACTAATGCCACACGAAGGTTGGGAGGTTTTGCCCTCGTTGCAGTCGTTAAGGAACGCTGGCGCCGAGTACGTCCTGACTCAGGGAAGGCCGCTGAGCGAGGGCTACGGCTTCGCGGCTCCTGAACTCCTGGACTGGCTGGAGGGCAATGCTCAGCCGGTTTTCATTTTTACCGGACCCACTTCAGGTGAGACGGTCATTTGGAAGCTGGACCGAACTAAGCTGGACGCCGCAGTCGCCGGAGGGACGATCCTGCCACCGATAAATGGCGGATACCGGTAGAGGCAGGATTCTAATCTCATGGCCGGATCCCAGGCATGAAGCACGGCCCACGCCTGAATAGATGCCAGCCGAGACACCCTTGGGAAGTCGTTCTTCACGTCACGTTTACAGAGCTGCAGGCACTAAAGAAGTAAAGGCGACCGGGACAAGTGAACGATCCGCGTCGTAGTCATCAGCCTCGAGAATTTGATCGGACACTAAATCAATGACTTATTACATCGACAGCTCTGGGCTCCACTCGTCGCCGCCGTGTGGTGCAAATGATGAGTCTTCTCCGGCAGCTGCAAAGGTGTCAGGTAGGAGTCGGAGCAAGCGCCAGCGCCTGCTCCATTTCGTAACTTCTGCAAGCGCTACACTTCTGGTCTTGATTGCAATGACGCCGGCAGCGCCCGCCGCGACTGCGACATCGGTTCAGAATTTCGTGCCTCTTGCAGTTACGTCGTCCTGCACTTTAAGTGGTGCCACGGGTAGCAGCGCGACCAACCTTTACCCCGTCACGGCCACTCCAGATGACGCCATCGACGATACGGCCGCCATCCAAGGCAGGATCAATGTGGCAGGCGCGGCCGGCGGTGGCGTTGTGAAACTATCTGCGGGGACGTTTGTTATCAACGGCAAACTTCGCATGGCGAGCAATGTGAAACTCGAAGGATCCGGGCCAACAACCGTTTTGAAGGCCGGGCCAACCTTCATGAACAACAGCGGTCCGGCGGGCGGTTTTCCGATCGTGACGACGGCAGGGGCCGACAATACAACACTGACGAACTTCACTGCAGATCAGTCAGGTGACACTCTGAACGGCAACGTCACGGGCCGGTTGAATGAGTACATGATTGACGTCCGCGACTCGTTGAACTCGCTCGTCCAAGGTGTTCACACGAAAAACCCTTTGACGTACTCAATTGCGTTCGTCGGCGGTTCCACCTGGTGCGTCAAGGACAGCAGCACTGAATCTACAACCAACGGCAAATATGTTGAACTGGACGGCATCCACGCAATGAACACGAGTAACGGCGACATTGTTGGGAACGTCGTTGACCAACGCAAAGGCACCGATGGGGATGACGGAATCGCCATCCACACGTACGGCGCCGAGGACGTTCACGACGTCAGGATCGCGAACAACGACGTGCGCGGCGGTCGTCATGGCGCCGGGATCGACCTCGCTGGCGGATCCGGCGTGATTTACAACATTGATCTCACGGGTAACACCGTCTGGGGTTCCCCACGCGGGCTGCACGACGCTTATTACGATGGAACGCAGCAAATCCATCACATCCAGATCGTGGGGAACACCTTTAGGAACAACGACATCCAGACTGCCGGAGGGGCCATCGACTTCGAGCGCGCGGTGAGGTACGTGACAATGACGGACAACACGGCCTGCAGCTCAGGCGGTTACAACCTTCCGGCCGGCACGGGGAATGTGAACCTCAGGAACACTCTGACCGCGACGTGCGGAGATTGACTGCTCCCGGTAACTAATCCTGATAGGTTTCCCTGTAATCCTTGGGAGCTTCAATGCGTGCTAGGCGACGGTTTCTGAGAGCCACTTTGCTGGCCGCGACTTTAGGGCTTCTCGCTGTTTCTTCGTGTGCGCAACCAGGCGATCCTGCCTGTGAAGTATCCACTTCCACTGCGAACCCGGTGGAGGTGTCTTCAGGGACATCTGGGCCTGCATCCGCCACAACGATGCAATCGCCGACACCTTTGCCGAGTCGCACCCCTACGGATAAGTGCTTAGACAACACACAAGTGTTGAGATAGGACCACAGCTCAGCGCAGCGGGCCTCCCGGGGAGCCAGCATCACCGTCGATTCCTATGGCGGTGTGCTCGGTCAGGAAACTGCCGCAGTGCCAACAGCCTGGATATAACCGTTCATTTCTCATCGGTAAATTACTGCCAGGACATCGTGAACCAGATGATCGCGATGGCATAGCCCACCAGTGCAAGCAAAGCGAAGCGTCTGGGCGTGCCGACTGGGTTCTTCTTGGTAAAGCCGAAGAACGAGTTGATATTGAACAAATGAAGCAGCAACCCTCCGCCGAGCAGTCCGGCGAACATCGAGGGAGGCGCCACCAAAAGAACAGTTACGGCAAAGAACGCATACTCCAGGACGAATGCCAGTCGAGGGCGGCTCCATAAACCAAAACCTACACGTCGATCACTCCGGCCCCAGCCAAGAACTGGAAGGTCCCGGAGGTGGACCACCACATCCAGAAGCCAGTGAGACAGGACGCCAACCCAGAACAGGACACCCACAAGGACACTCTGGTAGATCACGCCAGCCAGCAGTGCAGGCACAATGCTGAGCGCACCACCGAGGACCAGCGAATGCGAGTATGGGTATGAAGTGAATTTGACGCGGGATTGCAACGGATTATTGGGGTCCACTTTCACCGACTCTTTGCCAGCGAAGACCAATGCGGGCCAAACAATGTCCGGCCACGCAACTGCGACCGCGATTGGTAAGGCGGGCGTTTCAGGCGCCACTGCGAGAATGACAGCAGCTGCGGCGAAATGACCTATGTACACAATCGCCAAGCCTAGTGTCGGCAAGATCTGCATCCTCAATCTGCCAGCGCGAGTCGCCCTTTTGAGCATCAGCAGAGAGCTCACCAAAAGTGAGATCGGGCCGCTCCTGGAAAGCTAAGGCGCCGGGACCAACCTCTCGGTACGATTAGCAGCGGAGGCACCAATGGCCAGGTCAATGCAACGAACCAGCAAAAGCACCGACTACGAGTTCCTGACGGTCTGGAGAGTGGCCGGAACGCGCGAGGAAGTGGTGGATGTCCTCGGTAACGCGGCCACCCTCAAACAGTGGTGGCCCTCGGTGTACCTCAAGGTGACACCCGTGGCGCAAGGCAACGCGGACGGCGTGGGCGCCTCGTTCGACCTCCACACCAAGGGCTGGCTCCCGTACACCCTGCGTTGGCGGCTCACCGTTACCGAACCCATTACCCTGCACGGCTTTGCGCTCAAAGCCGAGGGAGACCTCAACGGCAGGGGCCGCTGGACATTCGAAACCGACGGCCCGGAAGTCGTCATCACCTACGACTGGCGGGTCAGCACAGCGAAGCCACTCCTGCGAAAGCTGAGCTGGCTGCTGAAGCCTGCGTTCTCGGCCAATCACCACTGGGCCATGGCGCGCGGCGAGGAAAGCCTGAAACTTGAGCTCCGCCGTCGTCGGCCCGGTGCGGATCCCAGCCGCATACCGGAACCACCGGGACCAACGTTTGTGCGTACCAAGGGCCGACTTTCAGAGCAATAAACCCGGGGCCAGCATCTCCACACGCGCGCAAAGTATCCACATAGGCACCCATCCGAGGCCAGTCCGGCTCCGAACTCCCGATAGAATCAAGACGCTGACACCAGGCAGCATCCGGCCAGACGATCGAGGGAGGACTCCGTGCGCTCATTGCAGCCCCGGGCACCCTTCCATGCGTTGCGGTCCGGTGCGATCTCGCTCGTCATAGTGCTTCTTGCAGCTGGGGCTCACGTGATCGGCGGCGGGGAACTACCCACTACCGTGGTGTTGTTGGCCCTTGTCGCATTGACAGGATTGGCCGCGACGCTGGCTACGCGCTTCAAGCTCAACTTGACCGCCATGACGGCCTTGCTTGGAACCAGCCAGCTCGTGCTCCATGAGGCCTTCACGGCGTTGAGTCCAGTAACGGCAACAGCTCCAGGGAACTCGCACCACGCTGCCGAACCTCTGACTCCCTTGCTCTACACAGCGACGCCCCACGTCCATGAGCTCGGCACCACCCTGGGCACCGCGATGCTGGCTGGCCACATCCTGGCCACGATCGGCTCTGCCGTGATCCTGGCCAAGGGCGAGGATGCGCTGTGGCAGCTGGGGGCCTGGCTGCGTCCTTTAGCTGCCCTGCCAACCCTGCTGTTCAGGCCCGACGCCGGCGCCTCTCCTATCGCAGTCGGCGCGCCTGACGTTTTCCTGCCGCGCCCTTGGCGGAACCTGAGGCAAGACAGCCGCCGCGGCCCGCCCGCCGTCGTCGTTCTTCCCTGATTCCGCCCGGCACCAGCGCAACGCACTCAGCAGACGCCCTTGGTGACGGGCCACAAACCCGTACCCAGCGCCGACACTGGCGCCCCCGAAAGGCAATCCCATGAAGAAGTCCACCCTCCGCCGCACCCTGTCCGCGACCGCCGCCGCTGGCGGAACCGCTGTTCTGATGATGGCCGGCCTCGCCGGAGCATCCGCACATGTATCAGCCGATCCAAACAAGACTGCTGCCAACTCGTACGCACTGTTGACGTTCGGTATCCCCCACGGCTGCGACACGTTTGGCACAACAAAAGTCGCTATCTCGTTGCCCGAGGAACTGACCGATGCCCAGCCCACGGTCAACCCAAATTGGACGGTTGAGAAGGTCACGGAGACGTTGCCCGCACCGAAGAAGCTGGACGATGGCACCACCATCACCAAGCGGACCAGCCAGATCGTCTACACAGCCAAGGCCCCGCTGGACCCGCATCTTCGTGATGCTTTGGTTCTCTCGGTCAAACTGCCCGACGCCGCGGGCAAGACGCTCTACTTCCCCACGCTGCAGACCTGCGAGCAGGGCCAGACTGACTGGTCGGAGATCCCAAAGGATGGACAAGACGAGCACGAGCTCAAAGCACCGGCCCCGTCCGTCACCATCACACCTGCCGAAGCCGAAGGTGACCACCACGCAGCAGGCACGGTGTCCACCGAGCAGGCGTCATCGGTAACCGACGATGGATCACAGGCCCGCAGCTGGGCCGGCCTTATCGCCGGCATCGCTGGTTTGGGCCTGGGCGGCGCCGCGTTCTTCCGCGGCCGGTCAGCAAAGACAGCAGCAGTCAAGGACGACGCCAAGTAAAAGCGTGAACCTTTAGAGGATTGGCGTTCGGAAAGATTACGATCCGGACGCCAATCCAATTTCCTTGCCGTGGCTCAATTGACTCCCGTCACACCCGGCGCAAGGCTGGTGCCCATGTGGACTCAGCGCATCAAAACTGGACTTGTGACGACGACGGCCGCAGCCTCGCTGCTGCTCCTTGCTGCTTGTGGGCCAAGCCCAAGCCCGGCTGGAAGCAGCAGCGCCCCTCCCACCTCCTCTTCCGCATCTCCGACGTCGGCCTCTCCCAGCGCGAGCAACTCGCCTTCGCCGTCCGGAACGGCCACCTCCGCAGCGCCTGCGGCCGAAGGCCAATGCAAGGCCGGTTCCCTCACCGCCGCCACTGATTCCACCGGCGGCGGCGCTGCTGGGAGCATCTACGAGAAACTGATCCTGACGAACTCCGGAACCACGCCTTGCACCTTGGAAGGCTTCGCGGGAGTTTCCCTGACGGCCGATGCCAACGGCGCCCCTATCGGTGAGCCCGCTACCCGTGAAACCACTACGCCCGTCACCAAGATCGAGCTTGCCCCAGGGAAGTCGGCGTGGGCTGAACTGCGTTACACCCAGGCTGGAAACTATGGCGATTGCACCAAGGTTCCGGCGGCTGGTTACCGCATCTACCCGCCTAACGACACAGCGTCACTGTTCGTCGCTGAGCAACACGATGCCTGCAGCAACGCAGGCATCAAACTCCTGACCATCACTGCCTTCCAGGCTGTCTAACCATCAGCCCACGGCTCGGGCTTATTCTGTCTGAGCCGTGGGGCATGATGGAGGAATGCAGGAGCAGCAGGCGTCCATCGGCGCCATAGGCCGTTTCAGCCAGGCAACCAGGGAATGGTTCCTTGGCGCTTTTTCCGCGCCCACTCCCGCCCAGGATGGTGCGTGGAACGCTATCTCGTCGGGCTCGCATGCCCTGGTGGTGGCCCCCACTGGTTCCGGTAAGACCCTCGCCGCTTTCCTTTGGGCCTTAGACCGGTTGCATTCCACGCCGTCGGATACGTTGCCCGGATTGGAGTCCGTCCCCGACGGGAAGGGCCGCGCGAAGCGTCCCAAGACAAAGACCCGCGTCCTTTATATATCGCCCCTTAAAGCACTGGGTGTTGACGTGGAGCGGAACCTTCGCTCACCGCTCATCGGGATAACGCAAACTGCCAAGCGATTAGGGCTCCCGGCACCACTGGTGACAGTCGGCGTCCGTTCCGGAGATACGACGGCGGCAGATCGCCGCTCGCTGTTATCGAACCCGCCGGACATCCTGATCACTACGCCGGAGTCCCTGTTCTTGATGCTGACGTCCCGTGCCAGGGAAACGCTGAGCGAAGTAGACACCATCATCATTGACGAAGTTCACGCTGTCGCAGGAACCAAGCGTGGGGCCCATCTTGCGGTGTCTCTGGAAAGGCTGGATGCTCTTCTACCGAAGCCGGCCCAGCGGATTGGCCTCTCTGCTACGGTGCAGCCGCGTGAGCTTGTAGCCCAGTTCCTGGCGGGCCAAGCCCCTGTGGAAATTGTGGCCCCGCCGTCCAAGAAGAACTGGAATCTCACAGTCACTGTGCCTGTGGAGGACATGTCGGACCTCCAAGGGGCTGCGGGCGCCTTTGACTCCGGCCCTGCTTCCGGGCTTCAACCCCAAGCATCCATCTGGCCCCATGTTGAGGAACAGATTGGCGATCTTGTCCTTTCCAAGCAGTCCACCATCGTCTTCGCCAACTCACGCCGCCTGGCCGAACGGCTGACAGCCCGATTGAACGAGATCTATGCCGAACGGCAAATGCTGGCCGCGGCCGGAGGAGAGTGGGGCGCTCCCGACAACGCAGAGGATTCGGGAAGCTGGGGCACCGGGCCGGCCACCAAGTCAGCGGGCGCTCCCGTGTCCACGGCGACGCCGGCCCATATGATGGCCCAGGCCGGCAGCACGAGCGGAGCAGATCCTGTCTTGGCGCGCGCCCACCACGGTTCGGTCTCCAAGGACCAGCGGGCCATGATCGAGGATGACCTGAAGTCAGGCAGGCTGCGCTGCGTCGTTGCCACCTCATCTCTGGAACTTGGCATCGATATGGGAGCCGTGGACCTGGTCATCCAGGTAGAGTCACCGCCCTCGGTAGCCAGCGGCCTGCAGCGTGTAGGGCGTGCCGGCCACCAAGTGGGCGAGATCTCCGAGGGCGTGTTGTTCCCCAAGCACCGGGCTGACCTCCTTCACACCACCGTCACAGTCGAACGGATGCTAAGCGGCCAAATCGAGCGCCTAAGCATCCCCACGAATCCTTTGGACATCCTTGCCCAGCAAACTGTGGCCGCTACGGCCCTGGGCAGCATCGACGTCGAGGAATGGTTCAGCACGGTCCGCCGGTCGGCGCCTTTTGCCAGCCTGCCCCGGTCCGCATTTGAGGCCACGCTGGACCTTCTTGCCGGCAGGTATCCGTCCGACGAATTTGCAGAACTTCGGCCACGCATTATCTGGGACCGGCATGCAGGAACTATTGAGGGCAGACCAGGGGCACAGCGCCTTGCCGTCACCTCAGGCGGCACCATTCCTGACAGAGGCCTCTTCGGCGTGTACATCATCGGCACGGAAGTTGAAGGATCCTCATCCTCTGCCAACGCCGATGGGGAAGGTCCCAGCGCCTCCGCCCGTGCCGCGAAGGGTGGACGCCGCGTTGGTGAACTCGACGAAGAAATGGTTTACGAATCACGGGTAGGCGATATCTTTGCCCTCGGAGCCACCAGCTGGAAAATTGAAGACATCACCCACGACCGCGTTTTGGTCTCCCCTGCTTTCGGCCAACCGGGAAAGCTCCCCTTCTGGAAAGGCGATTCGCTCGGCCGTCCGGTGGATCTCGGCCGCGCTTTGGGGGCCTTCATCCGCGAACTCTCCGCGGCCGATCCTGCGCCGGCAATGGAGCGCTGCCAAGCGAGTGGGCTCGACGCCTTTGCTGCCGGCAACCTGCTGCAATATCTGGAAGAACAGAAGCAGGCTACGAACATCGTTCCCAGCGATCGAACATTGGTCGTGGAACGCTTCCATGATGAGCTCGGGGACTGGCGTGTTGTCCTGCACAGCCCCTTCGGCATGCCTGTTCACGCGCCGTGGGCTCTGGCCGTTGGTCAACGCCTTCAGCAGCGCTACGGCTTGGATGGCTCAGCCATGGCCGCCGATGACGGCATCGTTCTTCGCGTCCCCATGATGGAGGACGAGCCACCCGGCGCCGAGCTGTTCCTCTTCGATCCCGAAGAACTGGAACAGATCGTCACCGCTGAGGTTGGGGGCAGCGCGTTGTTCGCCTCCCGGTTCCGTGAGTGTGCCGCCCGCGCGCTGCTGCTGCCCCGCCAAAACCCCGCCAAGCGCCAACCCCTGTGGCAGCAACGTCAACGCTCTGCCCAATTGCTGGACGTCGCCCGGAAGTACCCGTCGTTCCCCATCGTGCTCGAAACCGTCCGGGAATGCTTGCAGGATGTTTACGATCTGCCCGCCCTCAAGGACATCGCCGCATCCGTCGAGCGCCGCGAACTGCGCATTGTGGAGACCACCACCCAGCAGCCGTCACCGTTCGCGAAGTCCCTGTTGTTTGGCTATGTGGCACAGTTCCTCTACGAGGGCGATTCCCCCTTGGCCGAGCGTAGGGCGGCGGCCCTCGCTTTGGATTCCACGCTGCTCAATGAGCTTTTGGGCAGGGTGGAGTTGCGCGAGCTTCTTGACGCGGCGGTCATCGATGCCACGGAACGCGAGCTGCAGCGTCTGGTGCCGGACCGTCGCGTGCGCGGAATGGAAGGTGTCGCTGACCTCCTCCGGCTCCTTGGTCCACTCAGCGTCGAGGAAGTGATGGAGCGTCTTGAAGAAGCGGCGGATGCGGGCTCACACCTTGCCGCACTCCAGAAAGCCAACCGGGCGCTGAAGGTAACGATCGGCGGCGTCGAACGTTTTGCAGCAGTGGAAGATGCCGCCCGTCTGCGCGACGCCATCGGTGTTCCCCTGCCCATGGGCGTGCCGCTTGCCTTCATTGAGCCTGTCCACGATCCCCTGGGCGATCTCGTCTCACGGTATGCGCGCACCCACGGACCGTTCACAGCAGCCGAGGCCGCGTCCAGGCTGGGACTTGGCGTCGCCGTCGTCAATACTGCACTGAAGCGGCTCGCGGCCGATGGCCGTGTTGTGGAGGGTGAGTTCCGGCCGCATGCCGTGGCGACGGAGAGCAGCACGGTGGAAGCGGCAAATCCAGAGCTCATGTCCGCAGACGCACCGCCGTCCAGCGAATGGTGTGATGCCGAGGTCCTACGGAAGCTCCGGCGTCGTTCGCTGGCTGCTTTGCGCGCAGAGGTTGAGCCCGTTGACACTGCCGCGTATGGGCGGTTCCTGCCGGCGTGGCAGAACGTGACGGCACCGGGGAAATCCCGGAGCCAGGCATTGCGCGGACTCGACGGCATCATCACGGCGGTCGATCAGCTCTCAGGCGTTCCCATCCCCGCTTCCGCATGGGAGCCATTGGTGCTCTCGAGCCGCGTGGCGGACTACAAGCCCGCCATGTTGGACGAACTGATGGCCGCCGGTGAGTTGCTGTGGTCCGGGGCTGGGGCCTTGCCTGGAAACGACGGCTGGATCACGCTCCACGTGGCTGACTCCGCCGAGCTGACGCTCAATCCGGCGCCCGATTTCGAACCCGGCGATGCCCAACAACGGCTCCTGGACTACTTGGGTGCAGGAGGCGGTTACTTCTTCCGCCAACTCACTGAGGTGGCGGGCGGAATGGACTCTGTGTTGAGCGATGACGCCGTGGTCTCGGCACTCTGGGACCTGGTGTGGGCCGGCCGCGTCACCGGCGACACCTTTGCTCCGGTGCGGGCCATGATCGCCGGCGGGCGCACAGCACACCGGCAGGTCGCCAAGGCACCTCGCGCCCGTGCCCCGAGAATGAGCAGGTTGGGGCGCTCCCACGGCACGGGCCTTCTGGGATCCCCCGGGCTTACAGGTGGGCGTTATGGTTCCGTCTCCGGCACCGCTCCCGCCCCGCCATCAGCCGTAGGACGCTGGTCCGCGCTGCCTTCGCCCGAACTTGACCCGACCATCCATGCACGCGGCACCGCCGAGTTGCTGCTGGACCGGTATGGCGTGGTCACGCGGGGGTCGGTCATGGCCGAGAACATCATTGGCGGTTTCGGGCTCATGTACAAAGTCCTGGCAAGACTCGAGGAAGCCGGGCGTTGCCGCCGTGGCTACTTCATCGAGCATCTGGGTGCCGCCCAATTCGCCGTCCCCGCAACGGTGGATAGGCTGCGTTCCTTCACCGAAGATGCGCGCATCGCCAAGGCAGAACCCGCGGCTTTGGCACTCGCAGCCACGGACCCGGCCAACCCTTACGGCGCAGCGCTGCCTTGGCCGGCGCTGTCCGTCGACGCCGGTTCCGGACACCGCCCCGGACGGAAGGCCGGCGCTCTGGTGGTGATGGTCGACGGCGCGTTGGTCCTTTACGTTGAGCGCGGCGGTAAGACTCTTCTCACCTTCAGCCATGACGACGCCGTCCTAGGGGTCGCTGCCGAAGCCTTGGTGGATGTGGTGCGTCGCGGAGCGGTGGACAAGCTTTTCATGGAGAAGGTCAACGGTCACGACCTCCTGGATACGCCGATTGCTGCAGCGCTTGCGGCCGCAGGAGCGTATTCAACTCCGAAGGGGCTGCGGATCCGTGCCTGAGGGAGATTCCATTTGGCGGGCAGCCTCGCGCCTCAACGCGGCCTTGGCCGGGCAGGTCATTACAGCTTCAGACTTCCGGGTGCCGCGTTTCGCCACCTTGAACCTTGCGGGTTGGACAATGACCGAGGTGGTTCCCCGAGGTAAACACCTGCTCATGCGCTTGGTGGGGCCTGAGGACGAGGAACCTGGAGCGAGCAGGAAACCCCGTGAGCTGACCATCCACTCCCATCTCAAGATGGAAGGGAGTTGGATGGTCTACCCGCCGGGAGGTCGCTGGACCAAACCGGGGCACACTGCACGATGCGTGTTGCGGACGGCTTCCGCTGATGCGGTCGGGTTCTCGTTGGGCATTCTCGAGGTGGTGCCAAGTGGCGAGGAAGATCGGATCGTCGGGCACCTAGGGCCTGATCTGCTCGGCCCTGACTGGGATGAGGAAGAAGCCCTCCGCCGGCTCCAGGCTGAACCCGACGTCCCCATCGGCTACGCCCTGCTCGATCAGCGGAAGCTGGCCGGGATCGGCAACATCTACCGCTGCGAATCATGCTTCCTTTCCGGAATCCACCCCGCGTTGCCTGTGGGCTCAGTGCCGGATCTCGCCAAGACCGTCAACGATGCCAAGAGACTCCTGGGCGAGAACCTCGGTCCAGGCCTGCGGACCACCTTGGGTCCCCGGGCGATGAGGCCCGGCTACTGGGTTTACGGCAGGGCACGCCAGCCATGCAGGCGCTGCGGAACGCCTATTCGCCGCGACGTCCTTGCAGCGCCGGATGGAACCGAGGAGCGCGACATCTACTTCTGTCCCAGATGCCAACCCCTCCCGTAGTCCGTGGGTAGCGTTGGGACGGCTGGCCGTCAGGCGGCCGGCGCGGCCTCCACAGCCTCCGTAGCTTCAGCCGGGGCCGGAGCCTTGGCAGGTTCAGGGACCATGAACTTCGGCAAGAGAACCTGCACGATCGGACCGATTGCCAGCGCGTAAACTACCGTACCGACACCTACGGACCCACCCAGCAAGAAGCCGACGGCCAGGACCACTACTTCAATTCCCGTTCGGACAAGGCGGACAGACCACCCTGTCCGGCGAACCAGCCCCGTCATCAGGCCATCACGGGCTCCCGGGCCGAGGCGTGCTCCGATGTAGCAAGCGGACGCGATCCCATTCAGGATCACCGCGCCGGCCAGCATCGCAATTTGTCCGCCCAGGTGTGAGAACTCCGGGATCAGCCATAAGCCCAGATCAGCAAAGACTCCCACAAGGATGGCGTTTGCCAAGGTTCCGAATCCGGGCATTTGCCGCAGGGGGATCCAGAGGAGGAGGACGAGGAAACTGACGGCGATCACCACAACCCCAATGCTGAAACCGGTCTTTTCCGAAACGCCCTGGTGGAAGACGTCCCAAGGGTCAAGGCCAAGACCGGCGCGGATGAACATGGCCAGCGAGATGCCGTACATCGCCAGGCCGATCAGGAGTTGTGTGATTCTTCGGGTCATCATGAATCCATGGTCGTGGAAATCTGGCCTTGTATTCCATAGCCAGTTTGGAATACTGGTCCTATGCCAGGCTCATTGAACCCCACCGCACTCGTCCGCCTCCTGGGCTCTTGGAGTAGCGGCGCCCTGCCCGCCTACCGCGAGCTGGCCGATGTCGTGCGTTTGCTGGTGATGGATGGGCGCATTCCGCTGGACGTCGCACTACCCAGTGAGCGTGCGCTGGCGCAGACGCTCGGCCTGAGCCGCACCACTGTCACTGCGGCCTACGCGAGCCTTCGCGAACAAGGTTTCCTCACCGCAGGCCAAGGCAGCCGCGGCCGGACAAGCATCCCCCACCGCGACGCACCTGTGAGCGTTCCGGGCCTTGCTGCGCCTGAAGGACTCCTGGACCTGGCATACGCATCGCTTCCGGCGGCCGGTGAAGTTGTCCACCGGGCGTTCGCTGATGCCCTCACTGAATTGCCTGCGCTGCTCCCCGGTTTCGGGTACGACGCCCTTGGAGTGCCAGCCCTGCGGCAGGCAATCGCGGAGAAGTATGCCGCGGAAGGAGTACCCACTACCGCGGATCAGATCCTGGTGACATCCGGTGCGCAGCACGCCCTCAACGTAGTTCTCCATACCCTCGTGGGAAAGCAGGACAGGGTTTTGGTGGAACACCCCACTTATCCAAACGCCCTGGATGCCATACGGGCGGCGGGCTGCAAAGTGCTGCCTGTCGGGTTGCCACCCCACGCTTCCCCTGCTTGGGACGTTGATGCCATGGTGTCCACGATGAACCAGCAGCGCCCCGCAATGGCCTACCTTGTCCCTGACTTCCACAACCCCACAGGGCGCATCATGTCCGATCTGCAGCGCCGCCGTTTAGCCCGGGCGGCCGCTGCCGCCGGGACCGTGCTGGTGGTGGACGAGACATTGCGCGGATTGAACCTCGACGCCGTCAAGACCTCGCCGATGTCAGCCTTCAGTGCCAGGGTCGTTTCGATCGGCTCGCTCAGCAAGTCGCATTGGGCCGGACTCAGGACGGGCTGGATCCGGGCGGACGAAGCGATGATCACCCGGTTCGTGGCGACCAGGACCACCATGGACCTCGGTGGACCCGTGGTTGAGCAGTTGGCTGCCGCGCGACTGGTGAGGTCATTCGCCGAACCGCTCGATGCCCGCCTGCACGAGCTGCGTCACAACCGGGAGTCCCTGCTCGCACTGCTTGCCGAACACCTGCCGGAATGGGAGGTGGAAAGGCCCCGCGGCGGACTCACGGCTTGGTGCCGCCTGCCCACAGCCTGCAGCACTGCTCTCACTGTGCTGGCGCCGGATTTCGGGCTTCGTTTGGCAGCCGGACCGCGGTTCGGAGTGGGTGGCGCCTTCGAGCATTACCTACGCGTCCCCTATACATTGCCACCAGCGCAGCTCGAATTCGCCGTGAGCGCCTTGCGCGCCGCCCAGGACAAGCTCGACGCCTCTCCCCAACTCCGCCGGACCCTCAAGGCCGGGCGGCCACCCGCCGTCGCAGTCGCCTAAGAGCCGCTCACCCGCTACTTGGGCGCCACGCCAGCAGCTGAACCCATGCGCTGTTTCGCCGTGTTGCTGCCCGGGCCGACGGGAACATGGGAAGTTGCCTTGGCCAAGCCAAAGAGCGGCATGCCGTTGTACACCACTTCAATGCCCGACGCCGGTACCTGGTACGTCTCGTGCCACACCCCGATATCGCCACTGCCGGAAATTTCCTTCATGAACTTCCGCCATGGACCCAAATGTGGGGATTCACGGTCCGCCGCGAAGCGCCTCAGATGCTCGGGACTTTCCCAATAACTGAGCAGAATGGTGGTGCGCCCGAACCATTGCTCACTCCCGAGCAACCCGGCCTCGGGATTGGCGGCAAGATGCCGCATCATCGTGGGCATGGATGATGCTACCCGCGCCACCTTGCCCATCTTCCACCACCGGTTGGCCCGCATCCCGATCAGGAAGACAGTCATTGTTTCTCCCCCGATGTCAGCCGTAAAACGTCCGGGAAAAATCTCCTGTGCCATGTCGCTCCTTTGGTTGGGAAACTTTGGATTCCCAGTTTCGTAACGTTGTTATGAAACGATGTTATGAAACACTTGGAGACATGGCAAGACCCATTGTTCATGATCAGCACGTTCAGCAACGGCTCCTGGAAGTAACCGCGGAGCTCGTGGACCGCGAAGGTCCCGCTCGTGTCACTCTCCGCGACGTCGCCGCGGCCGCAGACACCTCCACCTCGGCGATTTACTCGCTCTTCGGCGGGAAATCGCAACTCTTGACGGCCGCCGTCGACGACGGTTTTCGCTCTTTCGGCGAGTCTCAACAGGACGCGGCCAAAGACGGACTCCTGGGCCTGGGCCGGGCGTACCGCGTCTGGGCTTTGGAACATCCGGCGCTTTACCGGCTCATGTTCAGCGGCGCGCTGGCCGCGTATGTGGATTGCAGCCCGACGCCGGAAGTCGCCTCAGCCTCGATGCTCCCGCTGGTGGAGGCAGTAGTCGCCGCCCAAAGGGCCGGGAGGATCCGTTCCGATGATCCCCCCCTCATCGCAATGGCCATTTGGGGGCAGGTTCACGGACTCGTCAGCCTGGAGCTGGCGCGGATGAATGAACCCGAAACGGACTGGGCCGGGATCTATGACGCCTCCCTTGAAGCAGTCGCCCGCGCTTGGGCCCCTTAAGCCCAAAAGTAGGTAGCAGTTGATGCCGTTCTGAACGTTCAAAACGGCATCTACTGCTACCTACTTGGGGCAGGCCCGGAAGGTGACCCTACGCGTACACCTTCTCCAGGAACGCACCCCACGCCTTCGCCGTCAGCTCGGAGTCCCCCGAGCCACCGAATTCATGCACGGTCATGCCCACCGGCGCACCAAAAGCATTCCTGCCGAAGAAACGGAGCAGCGTGTCGGAGGTGCGCAGGCCCAGGAAGTTCTCGTTGGAGAAGTCCACCTCGCCACTCAGCCGACCCACGCCGTCGACGTCCACCTCAAACGGGGTACCGGCCGTCATGCCATCCACGCCCAAAGCCCTTTTCAGCTGCACGAATCCATCCGGAGTCTGCGAAGAAGCCGGCGCTTGGACATCCGTGAAGACCACGGGCTGCCCATCGAAATACTGCAGGTACTGGCCCAGGGTGTGGAGGTAAAACTCCGTGTGCTTGCTGGCGCCGTCGTACTGTTCGTCCCAGTTGTCGGCGAAGATGCCGCTGTGGACATAGTGCAGCTTGGCGCGGCCACCCTCGACGGGCTCCAGGACGTGCTCCAATTGGTTGAACCAACCATTGGGACCCTCCATCCGCGACACAAGGTGGCTGGGGTATTCTTCGACGGTTTTCACATCGGGCCACTGATCCGTGGGGAACATCCAGGCCGCCGTGTCCTTGGTAACCGCCTGCCACACCCGCTCTGGAGTGCCCGGCAGTTCGGCGTCCGCCACGATCTCGAATTTCCGGTTGTCAGTCATTGCGTTGTTCCTTTTCTGCTGTTTTTTCCGTTGACGGTGTCTTGAGTGTTGGATGAAGTACGACGACGAGCCGGTGCTTTCGTGCTCCGCCCGCCACTGCGGCAGCACCGCCGTCGTGGTACTTATCGACGAGCCGCGTGACCGCCACGCCGAGCTCTTCAGCGAAAGCGGCGCGTTCTGCGGCTGAGCGGAAGGTAATTTCGCCGTCGATCGCGAAGCTTGCGAGCTTCTTCTTGGCAGCGGCCGCACCGGAAATAAGCTTGCCCATTTCCTGGACTGTGCGGGAGGCGAGCGCCAGGAGCCAGAAGGCGGAGAACCTGTCGGAGAAACGCTGCGGATCCGGGGCCACCGAAGCCAACGCGACGGGCGAGATCAGGTACGAGGCCGCCGTCGCCTGAAGTACGCGCTCCGTGACGTTGCCTTTCCGGCGTTCTTCCACAAGCTCCACCAAGCCATGCCGCTCGAGAGCTTTGAGGTGATAGTTGACCTTTTGCCGGGGCAACCCCACCTTGGCGGCCAGTTGAGTGGCCGAGCCCGGCTCCGCCAGCTCTTGAAGTATGCGTGTGCGGATCGGGTCCAACGAGGCCTCTGCCGCCGCTGCGTCCTCAATCACTTCGATGTCCAACATGCTTCAAGTATGCTCACCGACAATTTTTATTGTCAAGAACTATTTTATCGTCGGCTAGAGCTGCGTTGTGGGAGCCACAGTAGAATTGTCCGGTGATGCAATCCCCCCTTCCCGTGCGCGACGGCGTAAACGCGACCCGCCTGCGCCTCCCGGACGAGGGGCCCTGGGACACTGCGATGGACTACATGATGCACCGCTGGGGACACATCGACCCCCAAGGCATCGAGGACCGTTTCGACGCCGGCGAAATCGTGGGCGAAGGCGGCGTGCGCCTGAGCAGGAGCACCAAGCTCGAGGACCACACCTTCATTTGGTACTACCGCACACTCCCCCCGGAAACGCGCCTGCCGGTGGACATCAACATCCTGCATCAGGACGAACACATCCTCGTGGTGGACAAGCCGCATTTCCTGCCAACGACACCCGGCGGCACGTACATCCAGGAGTCCGCGCTGGTCCGGCTCCGGAATCTGCTCGACCTTCCGGACCTCATCCCCATGCACCGCCTCGACCGCATGACCGCCGGCATTTTGCTGCTCTCAACCAACCCGGAGACCCGCGGCAAGTACCAGGTTCTCTTCGAGAAGCGCCAGGTCCAAAAAGAATACGAGTGCGTGTCCGCCGCGGCGCCTGCCGCAGGTTTTCCCACCGTCGAATTTCCGGTGGTGGTCCGCAACCGCATGACCAAGTCCCGCAGCTATCTGCTCGCCGAAGTTATCGATGGCGAACCGAACGCCGAAACGCGTATCGAACAGACAAAAACGTTCGACGCCGGGACTCACCAGCGCGCGCTGTACCGGCTGGAGCCGCACACCGGAAAGACACACCAGCTCCGGGTGCACATGGCATCGCTGGGTCTGGGCATCGTCAACGACGCCTTCTACCCGGACCTGTTGGACAAGGCCCCGGACGACTACAGCAAACCGCTTCAATTGTTGGCACGCGGTATCACTTTCGTGGATCCCATCACCAAGGAGCGCGTGGAATACCGTAGCCAACTGGAGCTCAGCGAAGCCCACGGCTGACCTTGCTCTCAACGACGCCACAGGCGCTGTGTTCAACGTGCTCGTCATCCCGGTGACCTGCCTGAGCGGGAGCAGCCCAGCGGAGGCTCAGGACTCAAACACAGACCGGAAGACCGCCGTCGTGTCCTCCGAAAACAGCACGAACTCCACCAACTCAAGTCCGCTGGCGGTCGTGGCACCAGCTGAAGACTCAGATGAGAACGACCTCACGGCGTCGAGCGCTACTTTAGCGACCTCGCGGGCGTCCCAACCATAGATCCCGGCGCTGATCGCGGGAAAAGCGACGGACCGCGCACCCACCTCCACAGCGGCTTTCAGGCTTTCGCGGAAGCACGAGGCGAGCAGCGCGGGATCGGTTTGCCCGGCGTGCCGGTTGGGACCCACGGTATGAATCACCCAGCGCGCCGGGAGCCCGAATCCGGGGGTCACGACGGCGGCCCCAACAGGCAGCCCGTCCGGCAGTTTGCTGCGACGAACCTCGCGACAAGCCTCAAGCAGTTCTGGCCCGGCGGCCCGATGGATCGCTCCGTCCACTCCCCCTCCACCAAGCAGTGACGAGTTGGCGGCGTTGACGATCGCGTCGACGTCGCGCATGGTGATGTCCCCGGGCAAGATTTCGATCTGCATTGCGCCAGTCTCCCGCCGAGCGGCCGGAGCGGCAAGTGCGGTACCTTGTGCCAATGGACTTCATCGCCCCCGAGACGTGGGGATCCGCAATTTACTTGTGGATCGTTCCCATGGTGCTGGGCGATGCCATCTTCCCCCCGATCCCGTCCGAAATGGTGGTCATCACCGGTGGAGCTCTGGCAGCCGACGGACACGCCAATTTCTGGCTCATCCTGCTGCTAGCGGCCTTCGCGTCCTGGCTCGGAGACATGGCTGTCTACTTACTGTTTAAGCGGCGCGTGAGCCATGTACTGGATCGCTGGGCATGGGGCAGGAAAGTCCACCGTGGAATCCACGAGGCCATCGCCAAGGCAGGCCGATCCTCCACTTATGGGGCTATCATCGGTGCCCGTTTCGTCCCTGGCGGCAGGCTCGCAACCTCATCCGCAGCTGGAATCGCCAACGTCTCCGTCCGTGGTTTCAGCCTCTGCGCCGGATTGGGCGCCGTGCTGTGGGCCGTGTGGCAGGTGGGCCTGGGCTACTTCACGGGCTCCGCGACCAAACTGCCATTCTGGGCCAGCTCACTGATTGGGGTGGGCGTCGGCTTGGTCATCGGCGTGGTGGTCGGACTGATTGTCACACGACGGCGCGGGAGCCGCTCCCCAGTGGATGAACCCTTCGATGGCGACGTGCCCCAACCGGAATGACGTTCGCCTAGATCGGCGCCCAGCGACCACGGCTGCGACGCAGCACGTAAAGGCTTCCGGTCAGCGCAACGCGTTCGACGGCGTCGCGCATCATGGCAGCCGAAGTCCGGGCTTCGTCGTTCTCACCGGTATAGTCGCGGTCGTTCACGGTGAAGCGCAGGCTGAGCTGCGGGACACCGCCCACAATGTCCAGCTGGTTCGATTCCACATGATGGCGGGTTTCCAATGCTTCGATGGCCGCCGCCATGACCGATTCGGGAGGGTTGCCAGGCTTGAGGCCAGTGATCTTTAACTTGGTCTGGAACGACGGCATCCAACAACCTTAACGCCCACGCGCAGCTGCTTTAAGCCGGAACGCTCCCCCGCCCCGTTGACGCTTCGTGGGGCGAGAGAGCGATCCGGAAAAACCGGCCGGATGTGAGAGAAGGATCCGGAAAAACCGGTGGGACGTGAGAGAGCGTCTAGCCGGTGTTGCGCAGGCCGGCGGCCACACCGTTGACGGTGATCAGCATGGCGCGCTGGAGCCGTTCATCAATCTCCGCGCCGGACACCGATTCCTCGCGCACGCGGCGGAGCAACTCCACCTGAAGGTAACTGATCGGGTCCAGATACTGATCACGGATTTCCAGCGATCGCTTCAGGGTGGGCTGCGCGTCAAGGAGCTCGAGCTCCCCGGTCAGGCGCTCGATTTCGGCAACTGTGAGCTCGTACTCGTCCCGGATCATGTGGAACAAGCGGTGCAGTTCCTCAGGAACCAAGGAAGAAACGTAGTGTCCCGCGATCTCCATGTCGGTCTTGGCCAAGGTCATTTCGACGTTGGAAATCACCGAACGGAAGAAGTGCCAACGGTCCATCATTTCCATGAGCTGGTCAGCGTCACCGGCTTCGCGTGCAGCCTTCAGACCCGAGCCCACGCCGAACCAACCTGGAACGATCTGGYGCGACTGCGTCCAACCGAACACCCACGGGATGGCCCGGAGCCCACCGAGGCCGGCCCCGGAATCGGGACGCTTGGAGGGGCGTGATCCGATGTTCAAGGAGCCCAACTGCTCCACTGGTGTGGACGCCAGGAAGTAGGCGGGAAGATCGGCGTCGTCGATCAATGCCCGATAGCGTGCAAAGGCAGCATCGGAAATGGTTTCCATGACATTTGCGTAGCGCTCGCGCTCGTTTTCGGAAGTACGCGGAGTCCGGTGCAAGGCAGAACCCTGCATGACAGCTGCCAAGGACAGCTCAAGGTTCTCGCGGGCAAGTTCGGGAAGGGAGTACTTGTCCGAGATGACCTCGCCCTGCTCCGTGAACTTAATTTCGCCCTCGAGCACACCATTGGGCTGGGCCATGATGGCGTCATACGTCGGACCACCGCCACGGCCCACGGAACCACCACGGCCATGGAACAAGCGGACCCTC
Source organism: Paenarthrobacter sp. 2TAF44 (assembly GCF_052114885.1). Classification (NCBI taxonomy): domain Bacteria; kingdom Bacillati; phylum Actinomycetota; class Actinomycetes; order Micrococcales; family Micrococcaceae; genus Paenarthrobacter; species Paenarthrobacter sp. 2TAF44. The sequence goes on from NZ_JBFRFP010000010.1 coordinate 89,765, forward strand.
ACGCCGTGCTTGGCAGCCACATCACGCAGCTTCCGCTGGGTCTTGTGGATCTCCCACTGGCTGGTCATGACACCGGATTCCTTGTTGGAATCGGAGTACCCGAGCATGATTTCCTGGACGTCGCCGCGGAGACGGACCAAGTCACGGTAGGACGGATCAGAGAGCAACTGATCCACAATCTCAGCGGAGGCGCGGAGCTCCTCCACGGTTTCCAGCAGTGGAGCAAAGCCAATCTTGGCATGCGGCTTGGCCCCGAAGAGGTCAATCAAACCGGCCTCGCGTGCCAGCACAGCGGCGGCCAGGACGTCATCGGCGCCCCGGGTCATGGAAATGATGTACGTTTCCACGACGTCCGGACCATAAGTGTGCAGGGCCTGGCGGATGCTCCGGAAGACGTCGTAGGTGCCGTCCGCAGTGCCTTCGAGCTTGATCGGATGGCCGGAGAGCGGACGGCGTGAGGCCAGCTCGGCACCGAGGAATTCGAAACGTTCCTCGCGGGTCAAGGAGGCATACGGCTTCTCGGTACCAAGACGGTCCACGAGCTGTCCGACGGCGTCGTGGTGGTAATCGGCATGTTCACGGATGTCCAGGGTTGCCAAGTGAAGGCCAAAGGCGGCGATCGCACGGCGGACACGAGCCAAGGCACCGTCGGCAACAAGGCCCGCTGCGTGGTTCCGGAGCGACTCTTCGAGCAGGCCGAACTCGGCCAACAGCTCACTTGTGGTGGCGTAGTCGCGGCCGGGCTCGTGGTACGTCGAGGCGGAAACTCGGCGACCCGTGTTTATGAGCTTGGCTTTGATACACGTGAGCTTGAGTCGATAAGGCTCCTGGGCATTGAGCTCCAGGATGCGCTTGTCCAGACCGGGCAGGTTCTTGAGATCCACGTCGATCGAGTCCAACAGCTCCTGGTCAGCCCCGAACAAGGCGGTGGAGTTGGACAGGACCGAGATCAGCTCGTCGATCAACGCGATACTGATCCGCACCGCGTTCTGGTTCTGCAACTGCAGGATTTCGCGTGTAACGGCCGCAGTGACGTTGGGGTTTCCATCGCGGTCGCCACCGATCCAGGATCCGAAGCGCAGTGGCGCGCTGGCAGCGGGCAGGACCACGCCGTGCTCGGCAAGGAGCTCGGAGAGGTCAGTCAGCATCTCCGGCATGGCATCGGTGAGGATGCTGTTCAGGTAGTAGATCGCGTTGCGCGCTTCATCCACCGGCGTCGGCCGGACCTGCCGGAGCTCATCGGTCTGCCACATTTGGTCGATGATTTCCGAGAGTTGGCGATCCTGCCGGCGCCGGGCAGACGTTCCCTCTTCAGTGGGCTGGGCCAAGACGTCGGAGAGTTTGCGGACCTTGTCCAGCACTGAACGTCGGGAGGCCTCGGTAGGGTGTGCCGTGAAAATGGGCCGAACATCCAGCTCATTCACAACGTCCTGAAGGACCTGCGGCCCAGCTTGGCCGGCGATTTCCGTGACAGCCTTCGCAAGCCAGCCGTCCTTCTCCTGCCTGGTCCGAAGCCCACGGACGCGGTGGACCTGCTCGGCCGCATTGCTGAGGTGGAAATAGAACGCGAAGGCACGAACCAGATCCGTCGCCTGGTCCAGAGGCAGGGAGGCGAGCAACTCGCGGACCTGGGCAACGACGTCGTGCGCGCTCCATGGACCGGTCGCGTCGGCTCCGCCCCGCGCGGCCTCTTTGGATTCCTTGGTCAGCAGGCGGACCTGCTCCACGAGCTGCAGCAATTCCGGGCCGTGTTGTCGCACCAGGGACTCACCCAACAGGGTGGAAACGCGGCGCACATCGGCGCGCAGTTCTGCGGCGAGATCGGTGTCTTGATGGGCAGTGTGAACCATAGATACTTACCTTCGGGATCTGGTTTGGCTCGTACACTGCGCTGGATACTGTGAGCCGGGTTACTAATGTTTCCTACGGGATCTTACCCGCACGGGACTCTACTGCGGGAATACGTCTCAGATTTTGGCGTCACCGGATTGCTGCTTAGCGGCTTTACTCGTCGACGGCGGCAGGACCACCTTCCCGGCGAACAGTTCGGCCTCTGCGGTGCCCGGGCCGGCCACCAATTTCTCGTGCCTTCGCTGCCGCACTTCCTCGCGTGCTGCCGCCGCCTCCATCTTGGTCGGCGCACCTGTGGCTGGTTCAATCATGGAGAGGACACTCCCGAGTGTGCCGGTTGCCCCCTTCGCGGAAACACCCTTCTGCACCAGCCGTGTGCCAGCCCAAACCGACCCCACAATCAGTGCAAGGCTTACTACTGCCGCCATCACGGATTCCATGCCCATGCGCTCAGGGTACGCCCCCGGGGTGAGCACCGGACAGCCCATAATTACCGGGCCCAGGCTTTCCGCAAGACCTCCCAATGCCCGGCGTCCATGAGGCTTGCGGGTGTCACCGACACGGATGTGGCCCCGCCCCGAACAGCCTCATGCAAGGCCGTTCCGAACCTTTCCGCAGAGATCGTGCCGTCATCGGACCACAGCCCGATAGACAACGACATGCGGTCGCCCGCGCGGCGGGTCAGGGCTTCAGCGAGGTCCTTCGTCTGCGGCGAGCGCTCTGCATTGAGTCCTACGTACTCCCAAACGTGGAGCCGGTAGAGCTGCTTGAGCAAGAGGTCGTAGTCATGGCCGCTGTCAGCGCGATCCGCCGACGGTGAATCCCGCGGCGACCGGACGTCCATTTCCAGCCGCACACTATAGGGTTCGACGGCGGCTCCCACCCTCCGCACGATGTCCGCCATGGCTTCGCTCCGCCACGTGTTGATCCGGGCATCTGACTGGTCGATGCCGCCTTCGTGGTTCCGGGGCCAGTCATCTTCACCGGTGGTGGCTTTGAAGTCATCGAAGTCTTCACTGCCAAAGGTGAAATCATCGAACATCAATTCCGTGAGATTCACGGCTGTGGGCCGGTACTTCTTCGCGACGGCGGCAGCCAAGGAAGCCAAGCGGGCGCCTGCCTTGCCGTGCCGCAGGGACGACACACTGGCGAAGGACTCGGATGGCTCTCCAGCGATATTCCGTCCTGCCAGGGAGGGGTCCTCACTCAGCGCACGGTCCAACAGGACATCGATCGTGAGGATCACATCACGTTCCTTGCCGTCATGCGCCACCCCCAAAGCTGAGATCGACTCCCCTACGAAGTCTCTTTTCGTGCTGGAAACCTCATAAGATCTGGCCTCTGCGTGGCCGGACCAGGGAAAAGCCGTCCAGTCTGTGCGTCCTACGGAAATCGATACAGCTGTTGCGTTCACTGCGTCCAATCGCTCCGCCAAGTCAACAAGGTGCGAGGTGTCCTCGTTGACGACGTCCTCAAAGCCAAGATTTACCATGCGGTCCACGGGACGATGCTCCGGTTCTCGTGCGCAGGCGGTGACGCCCGAGAATGCAACAACGAGGATCGAGGCCACCAACGAGGCAGTTAGCCTGGCAACGAACGTCGGAGGTCCAATAGCCTTCATACCCCTGCCTCGTAACGGGGGCTGGCCTCGGCGGCAGTTACGGAGATCACGCCGGTCCGTTGCAACTTGTTCCACACGGCAGGGCTACCGCGGATCTCCTTGACGATTGCGCTGGCTAAAGCCAGTCCAACGAATACCGAGTACAGGGGCCACAGTGGCAACGTCCACAGAAAACGAAGATCCTTCCATGACCTGTTGAGGCCAATGGAGAAGACGATCAGCGCGAGGGATACAAACAATCCCAACCAACCAAGAATGGCGAGGACTTCAGCGGGTACGGGACCCGAACCAGCAAGGTACAGGAAAGGAAGCACCGCCAAGATGGCTAGTTGCAGCATAGGGATCACCACCATGGTGATGGCGTTGAACAAAAGGAACATGCCAAACAAGCCGTAACGCCTCCGCCCAAGCATCCCGATGTGCATCCGGAGGGTCTGCAGCAAGCCCCGCGACCACCGAACGCGCTGCCGCCACAACCCGCCCATCGTTGACGGCGACTCGGCATAAACCAGCGCTGAGGGCTGGAACCTTACCCGGTAGCCGGCCTTATAGACACGCCAAGTAAGCTCAAGGTCCTCACCGAGCGTGTCCTCGTGAAAACCGCCTACCAGCTGGACTACGTCACGGCGGAAGGCACCTATGTTCCCGGAGACGATTGGCAGGCAATGCAACAAGGACAAGGCTCTGCGGACCAGGCCGGTCCCGACATGGCTTAGAACGGCAAGCATCATCGTTTGAACGCGATTCAGGTTAACCGGCCGGTCGTCGCCGCACACCGCTCCCACCTTGGTGTGATCAAAACCCTCGAGCATGCGCATCAGGGTGTCAGGGGCAAAAATTCCGTCGGCATCGACAAACATCAGGATGTCGCCATTGGCCTTAGCGATGCCATAGTTGAGCGCAGCTCCCTTCCCCGCGTTCGTTTGGGAGAGAAATCGCACCCGATCATATTGATCTGCAAGCCCGGCCATGATGCTGGCGGTGGAATCAGTGGAACCGTCGTCCACCAGAATCACTTCCAGACGAAGATAACGGCTGGCAAGGATCGACTCGACGCAACTGGTGATCACGACGGCCTCGTTGTAGCCGGGCACGATCACCGAGACCAACGGCCGGTCAGTGATGACGGAATAACGATGCTTGGCAGAGTTGGAACGGTAAAGCCGGTTGAAATACAAGGCCAGTGGAACATAGACGATTTTGACCACACCGAAACCGAGAATCAGTACGCCTCCAACCTGGACAAATGCCAGGGCAGCATCAAGAGGTGTCACGCAGGCCTTCCGGTTAATCGACCGGCCACATATCGGCCAAGAACGTTCTCCAGGAGTTCGGGGGCGAACGCACTGTTTGCGCCAAACCTCGCGTTAATTTCCAGTACCACCGGACTTCCGTCCTGCAGACGGCGCACGTCCACGTCGATAGGTCCAGTCAATCCGAGCGCGGTCACGGCTGAATCAGCCAATTGAGCCACGTCGGCACTCTCGGCTCCCTCAATCCTCCTGACGGACACGGCGTTACCCACCCGCCCCTCTTTGAGTTCTGTCTTCTCCAACACCACCACAAGATCGTCCTGACCCGGCTCCGGCCTGCTGTGGAGGACCACGGGCGCGTACTCTGTTCCAGGCGCGAATCGTTGCACGATCCAGGAATCGTCCAAGGAGGACCAGACGCGGGCCGCGTTCCGGCCGCCGTCGCCAGTCTTTTCCAGGATCTGAACCCCGCGTCCACCGCGCGAAATCCGTGGCTTGACCACCAGGGACCCCCCTAACCGCGCCATCGCCTCGTTGACAGAGGCGAAATCGCCGGGGAGCCCGAAATCGGGGACAGCGACGCCTGCATTGGCAAGGCACCTCATGGTGAGGAACTTGTCATTCGCGATTCGAACGGGTGCGGGTTCGGCAATGAGGACCTCGACATTAGGAGCGAACCCTTGCCGGGCTTCGGAAACGAGCACGAGTTCATCGCTGACGGTTGGCACCACGAGCTCGATGCCATGGGCGCCCACGAGTCCCCGCAATTCCCACAGGTAGTCGGGAGAACTGGAGGCCGATACCAAGGAGACCATGTCAGCCGCTGAACCGTGGACCGGTTGCATATCAACGCCCAGGACCCAGTGTCCCAGTTCCCTCAGCTGATCCGCCAAGGAGGAGCCAGCTGGCCCTCCAACGCCTGTTACCAGTACCCGGACCATCAGAACTCCCCTACCGCAGAGCCAAGTAGTCGAACAGGTTCGAAACCCTCTGCATATGTCGTCTTCACTTGCGAGCCCCTGAACGCTGCGAGGCTGCGGACTCTTTCTGCACTCATATATGGCTTGCCCTTTTGGTTCCGGTGCATGGCAACGGCGTGAATCTTCACGTCCACATACCCCGCGATATCCACGAAGACACTGGGATCGAACTGCCGTGTGGATGAAGGACTCTCGAAGCACAGGATGGAGGAGTGCTGGCGGGCGGCCCGCATAGTCGCACTGTGTACGGCCTGATGGTCCTGGTGGTAGTCGTTACGGGAATGGGTAATCACAACGTCAGGGCGAAAATCGGCCATCACGGCTTCAATCGCTTGGACCATTTCATCCCCATGTTCCGCGAGGCTGGTGTCCGTAAAGTCGTGGACATGGACCTTGGACGCACCCATGAAATCCGAGCCCGATGCGGCTTCGGTGAGACGGATGGCGCTGTCTCCTCCCTTTCCCCCCGAGCTCATAACCATGGTTCGGACTTCATGCCCGGCATCGGCCAATTTGGCGAGGGTGGCACCGCAAGCCAATTCCAGGTCATCAGGGTGCGCTCCTATGGCCAGCACCCTTCGAGGCTGAATGGCCACACCATGGTGAATCCTGAAGGCTGGCGCGACAAGAAAGCCCACAATCAACGCGGCTCCTGCGAGCAGGACTACAACCTCAAGCCATGGGCGCTGCGTCGGCCCCATTGCGCATCCCACCAGAGACAGCAGCAACAGGGCGCCCAAACTTGCCATGGCCCATCGGAGGCCATGCGGCGAGCTGAACCTGCGAACGAACCAGTTTTGACCGATCGGGAGCAAAGCCCAAACCGCCGCCAACGCGCCCAGCAAGCCCGCAGCGGCCAACAACGTCGCTTTCATATTTCCCCTAAATTGCACAGATAAATGGGCGACTGCCCTCTCGGGGCACCGCCTCTGAGGTAGTGGCCTGAGCAATAGGTTCGTGACGCTGTATCCAGCAGTGATTCGGGGTCAGTATTTGTGCACAAATTCGCCAGCTGCAAGACCACTTCCACTCAAGGAATATGTCAGGACACCGGCGCCCTTTTTTCGCTTGGACTGGGCTGAAACCTGAAAATGGAGGTCGCTCCGCCGTGCCGAACCTGTAATGCACGTGACGGCTGTCCGCCCGTCCATCGAGCACGACCACCCTTCCGGAGCAATCAATGAACTCTCCTGGATCCGTGCATCCGGCTCCACAGAGAACACGGCTTTGGCCGGTCCCAGGGACTGTGAACCGCCGATCCCAAAGTCCACCTCCATGGCCGTCATGCCGGAACCATGGTCCTTTGGTATCCGCACCGAGGCTGTCACCGCTACAAGTGACGCGGGAAGGGCAGTTGCCGCTGATGAGGCGGGGTCCGGCGAAGGAACAGATTGTTGCGAGGGCGGCTGGGATTCCATGCCGGAAGGTACCGGGGCGGCGACCAAGGGTTCGGCCCCAGCGTTTGAGCCCTCATGCCCGGCGCTTGACGGCGCTGGCTCAACTGCTGCTGGCGACGCCGGCGATGGCAGGCTCGGCATCGGCGTCGCTGTGGGAGTGGGGGCATGAGTCCCCACGAATGACTCCTGATGGGAGGAACTTGTCTCAATGGCCAACTGCTCCATGGGGACATCCGGCGTCAAGCGACCAACGATTCCAACCGCGCCTAGAGCCAGGCCCAATCCTGCTACCGCCACCATGGCCATTACCGCTGGTTGCCCGATAGCCGGGACCACTATCGCTGCCTTGATGGGGACCAGCCCTCCCAGGAAACCCAGTCCGGCACCCTTGGCTGCCAAGGTGGCGAGAGGTACGCCGGTCACCAGCGGAATAAGCACAGCCCTCATGGTTCCCTGAACGTCCTTTAGTTCCGAGAGAGCGCCGGTGCATTTCGAGCAACCATTAAGGTGTTGACGCATCTTGCGTTCAGCAATCCTTGAAAGTCCACCTCGAATGAAGGTACCGAGTTTCGATGCGAATCCAGCGCAGTCGCTGTCCGGTTCTTCCGCCACATGGGCCTGCAGGTATTGCCTCCTCAGGCCTTCCCGTGCCCTAAGCGCCAGTGCTGACACGGCATTCGCGGACAGGCCCAGAAGCGGCGCCACCGCCGCTGGCTTCATTCTTTCCACGTCCAGATACCACAGCACGGCCTGCCACCGTTCGGGAAGGGCGCGAAATGCCTTTGCGACCGTATGGGATTCGAAGGCTTTGACTACAGCATCGGGATCCGGCAGCGTACGGTCAAGAATTGCGTCATCGCTACTGGGCAGCGACCTCCCGGCCTTCCGGTTCCGATGATGTGACAGACGGGTGACAGTGGACAGCAGATACGCCCTGAAGAAGGTGTCCGGCCCCCGTCCCGCAACCAGGCTCTGCAATACGGCTTGGAAAGCCTCGGCCACAACATCCTCGGCGTCACTTGGATTGTCCACGTTTCGCCGGGCCACTGTGGACGCGACGGACATGTGGCGTTCGTACAGTTCGTCGAATGCGGACATGTCACCGCCCCGCACCAACCCGATAAGATGACCATCGCTCTCAACTCCCGCGCTGGAAGCGTTGTCAGTACCTGTCCCGGATGCCATTTAAGGCAGCCCCACAACGTATAAAATCGTGCCCATATATACGCAGTGCGCATCAAGCTCAAGTCATGACGCGAATTTGTATAGGCTCTTTACCAAAGAGATCCTTCCACCGCTTTTCGTCATGAATCCTTAGTCGGACGCACTATTCGGATATGACATCGTTCCGGACAAAATCATTCGCCGAATGTACATTTTCCCGACACCTGTTGATGCGCAGATGGCAGACCACCAGTTATCAGAATGGTTGGCGGTTCCCCGCAGACTGGTTCCTGCCTGAGGTCCGCACGGTGGTGACATCGCTGGCAACTCGAGCCAATGTTCCACCTCCTACCGCAAGATCCTTGGGCGCGGCGCGGGCTAGGAACGGCGTTGGAATCAGCGAAACCATGACGGACTTCCGCGCCCTCTTCCTGGCGGCAGACCGGAACATGGATATAGAGGCTCTCCAATCCTTGGCTGAGGGATGGGCAGAGGCCGCCGATTCTGCACCAGCGATTTCGTGCACGGACGTTGAGACGGGCCTGGCCACGCAAGCCCATTTCCAGCGACAAATCCACGAACTCTCCATTTTTGGAACGGCCTGTTCCCACCCTTACGCCCTTGCGATCCTGTCCCTGCCCCAGCCCCTTGAGAGCCGCGGCCATCGCTGGACGCTGCTGGCGCGGCTCGGAGAAACTGTTCAACGGCAGCTGCACGGGACAGGTGCTACTGCCATGTACAAGAATTCTGCTGTCCACGTGCTGTTACCTCTCTCGGCGAACAACCTTGGGCAACTGATGGAGTGCAGGACTGCCATGGAAAGCCTGGGCGAAGGAGCCCTGCGACCCGCGCGCATGCAGTTCTTCCCGTTGGCAAATGCCTCTTCAGAGCCCGCGTCCCAGGACTACATTCCCGAGGCAATGTGAGTGAAGCCTATTGGTGCCGTCACGAACAGCGTTGAGCCGCCACTCACCATGCGACGAGACACGCTTCCGCATTCGAAGGACCATCCAACACATGAAGAATCAGCTCCATCTAAAGTCTGCCTCCTTGGTGGCCGCGCTACTGGCTGTTGTGGTGACAGCCTTCGGGCTCGCCTGGTCGGCAGGGCCAGCCAATGCTGCCGTGATCCCGGGTGCGGCGGTCACCATCAGCACGGATTCAGTAGTTACGAACCAATGGGACCAAGTAGACCTGACCTGTCAGTGGTCCGTTCCTGACAACTCGCAACCGGGCGATACCTTCAACCTCCAGCTACCACCAGAGCTTCGATGGTTTGGTGCCGCGTCATTTGATCTTGACAACGCCGACGGCGTAACGGTCGCCAAGGCAGCAGCGAACGATGCCGGACAAGTGGTCTTCACGTTGACCGACTTCGTGGCGGACCATCCCAACAATGTGGGTGGGACGTGCAATTTCAGTACGCAATATGCTGTGCAGCCGGGCACCGGCGAAACGACGGAACTGAACTTCACCGTGGGATCCACAGTGGTGCGCGTGCCTGTGAATGTCGATGGTCCATGCACCAAAGACTGCGATCCCGCTCCCCCTACTTCGGCGGGGAAGTCCATGTGGTGGGCCGACGCTCCCCAAACTGAACTTGAATCCATCTTTTACATGCCTCCGATGCCTTCAGAATCAAACGACGTCGTTGTCACCGACACGCCCGCCGCTAGCATGGAAATCGATTGTGACCACGTCACTCCGCGGGTGGGCAAGGTTGTCAGCAGCTCCGGAAACATCACCGAGCCAATGGACAACGAGCGATACCCCGCAACTGTCGAGTGCACTCCCCAAGAAGCAACGGTGCGATGGACGGGCCTGCCCAAGGGCGAACGGGTGGAGCTGTTCGTCGTCACCAAAGTGACCGACAAGAAGCTGGACGTCTACACCAACAGCGGAACCGTGACTATTGCAGGCGAGGAAACCCCCGTTGGGGCCGAAACCCGGCGGACGCGCGCTGACGGAACAGGCAACGGAACGGCAAGCCCGACACCGACGCCCACGCCGACCCCGAGCCCCAGCACCGCAACACCCACACCGACTCCGACGCCAAGCCCCAGCACCGCAACACCCACGCCGAGCCCCACCACCGCAACACCCACACCGACCCCGACACCCACACCCACGCCGAGCCCCACCACCGCAACACCCACACCGACCCCGACACCCACACCCACGCCGAGCCCCACCACCGCAACACCAACACCCACGCCCAGCCCTAGCACCAGCACCGCAACACCCAGCCCAAGCGCCAGCACCACAAGCCCGGTACTTGTAGCCACTGACGAGCCCACTCAGCCCGCGGAAGTTGCAGGACCAGAACCCCTGGCTACTACTGGCGCTCAAAGCCCAGCCTTCATCTACGCAGCCGCTGCACTGTTGGCCTTGGGATCGTTGCTCGCTTTCCTGGGCGTCAGGCGATCGGCTCGTCGTCAGCACTAAATAGCAAAAGGCCGAGTCGGATGGCCACGGACATCCCGATAGCCATGCAAGACCGCAAGGACTCATAGGCTCCACTGCGAATGGCGATCTCAAGCAAACGATGGGCCGCGCACACGATGCGCGGCCCATCGTTGCACGCATAGGGTTGCACTCATAGGGTTAGACGCATCCGGATGCATGGTCGGGGTTCCACGCTCAATGCTGCACGCTTCCGGGAATGCACCGGTGCGGCGCATAGTTGAGGAGATTGCAAAGCCGCCCAACCGTGGCTCACATCTGACGAGGAGAATCATGAGCTCGCCCACCACTGCAACAGATGCCCAGCTTGCCCGTTGGGAGCGGTTCCGAGCGTCTCGAAATGCAGCACTGGCCTCGGATCACGGCTGGCTGACGCTCACATCGTTTCAGTGGCTCGAGTCGGAGCCGGCAGAAGTCGAGTTTGCCCCGGGCCTGTGGTCAACGGATGGCAGGACTGCAACCCTCACGGCCACCAGCGAGGACGGCCTGACCCTCGTTGAAACCGGCGAAAGCGTTGATGGCACCGTGACGGCAACCCTGCAGGATGAAGAGTCCCTGATGTGGGTGCAGTACGGCGGCGAAGACGGCAAGCAGGTGGTGGTGGAGCTTGCGATGCGGGCGGACAAGTATGCCATCCGGACCAGAGATGCGGGCTCGCCTGTTTTTACGGACTTCACTGGGGTTCCCACCTACGATTACAACCCGGACTGGGTGATTCAGGGTCGGTTCGAACCCTATGACCAGCCGGTGGATGTACCCATCGGAACGGCCAACCCCTTGGTGGACGGCGTTCATCGTTCGGTCGGGGAGGTGGTGTTCCGGGTTCCTGGCGTTGCCCATGAAGTTCGACTCCATGCTGAGGAAGAGAAACTCGGCGCTTTGAACGTGACCTTCCATGATGAAACCAACGGCGACACCACGGACGAGTGGAGGAAGGTTTTCATTCCCCGCCCACGCCCTGATGGATCTGTGGTGATCGATTTCAACCGCGCCATCAACTACCCCAGCGCCTTTACCCCTTATGGCACCTGCCCGATGCCGGTCCGCGGAAATTCCATCGACGTCCGCGTTGAGGCTGGCGAAAAGATCCCTCAGGAGTAAAGCGCCGGGAACCCGGACAGCGGCTGGCTAGACGATCGCAGAGACACCCGTTACTGCACGGCCCACGATCAATGAGTTGATCTCGTATGAGCCCTCGTAGGTGAAGATGGCCTCAGCGTCGGCGAAGATCTTGGCAATTTTGTAGTCGGTGACGATACCGTTTCCGCCCAGGATGGAGCGTCCCAAGGCCACACTTTCACGCATGCGTGCACTGCAGTAGGCCTTTGCCAGAGCCACCTGTGACATGTCGGCACCGCCGTGCCGGGCACCTTGTGCGTCGCGGGAAATGCCCTCCTGAAGTTGGGCGATCCGCACCATCATTCCCATGCTGGCCACGGCGTTGCCGAGCATGTCCACCAGGTGCTGTTGGATCAGCTGGAACCGGGCAAGGGGTTTACCGAACTGCAGTCGTTCCACCGCATACTGCCGTGCGACATCGAAGGCTGCCAACTGCTGGCCGACTGCCTGCCAGGCAACCATGATCCGTGAGCCGCGCAGGAGGTGGTTCGTGTCCGCGAAACTGCTGATTCCTGCGAAACGGTCTGATTCCGTGACGTGGACGTCTTCGAAGAGAATGTCGGCATTCTGCACTGTCCGCAGGGCAATTTTGTTCTCTATCCGGCTCCGCGTGATACCCGGTAGTGAGGCGTCCACAATGAATGCTCGTACAGCACCATCGCTTTCATCTTTGGCCCAAACCAGCATGTAGTCGCAGAACGTCCCGTTGCCGATCCAGCGCTTGGCGCCGTTGATCACCCAGTAATCGCCGCCGTCGGACTCCGCCCTTTCCACACGGCGTGCTGTTGTCTGCATACCGCCCGCGACGTCGGATCCGTGCTCTGGTTCGGTGAGCGCGAAGGCGCCCGTTGTGCGGAGGTTTGAGGCGTCGTCGAGGTATTTGTCCTGCTGGACATCGCTGCCAAAGTCGTAGAGCGACTCAACGAAGAGATCATGATGGACCATGAAGAACGTCGCGATGGAGGTGTCCACCCGTGTCATCTCGGCAATGACCAGCCCGGCGAACAAATGTGTGTAGCCGCGCTGGGCGGGAGCACTGAGCCGGAGGGCCGCGAGCTTGGGCAGGATGTGTTCGGGGAACTCGGCTTTGTCCCACCACTGTCCGGCGTAGGGCGCGATCTCGGCGGCAAGGAAGGAGCGGAGCTCGTTGAGTTTCCGCTGTTCCTGGACACTCAGGAGAGACTCAAAGTCGAAGAAGTCGGCCTTGGGCAGGTCCGCCACAGACGCCGGTATGTAGCGCCCCGAACCCGCGGGAGCCGGCCCTCCGCTGTAGTCCCCCATCATTTCAGGCCCATGCGGATGGCGCCGTCCAGCCGGATCGTCTCGCCGTTCAGCATCGCATTCTCGACGATGTGGGCGGCAAGATTGGCGTATTCGGGCGCGCGGCCGAGCCGCGCAGGATGGGGTACTTGCTGGCCGAGCGACTCCTGGGCAGCTTGGGGCAATCCGGCCATCATCGGAGTCTCGAAGATGCCGGGGGCAATGGTAGCAACCCGGATCAGGGAGCGGGCGAACTCGCGCGCCAGGGGCAGTGTCATCGCCGCAACAGCACCCTTGGATGCGGCATAGGCTGGCTGGCCGATCTGCCCTTCGAAAGCGGCGACGGACGCCGTATTGATGATGACTCCGCGTTCCGGGCCGCCTAATTCGGTAGTGACCGGCTCATTTTCCACCATGGCTGCAGCTGCCAGGCGGATGACGTTGAAGGTTCCAACGAGGTTGATCTGGATGACTTTGTTGAATGCCTCGAGGGGCAGGACACCCTCACGGCCCAGGACCTTGCCCGGCGTCGCGATGCCTGCGCAGTTAACTACGATCCGCAGGGTTCCCAGAGAAGCGGCGGCGTCGACGGCGGCCTGGACCTGGGCTTCGTTGGTCACGTCTGCGGGGGCAAAGACAGCCCGTGGAACTGAGTCCCCAGCAGCGGAACCCGCGGCATTCGAGCCAGCTCCGTTCGAGCCAGCCGCCGAGCCAATGGTGTTCAACTCCGCCGCGTAATCCTCCCCTGCAGAATTTGGCAGGTCCACCAACACCACCGACGCTCCGACGTCGAACAAGCGCTTAGCGGTTGCCGCGCCCAAGCCTGACGCACCGCCGGTGACCAGCGCGACCGTGCCCTTGATGTCCATCCATCCTCCTTGATGCAGAACTCAAATCCGTTAATGCATGTTAACTGGAATTGTGATCCGGCGCACCTTGGGCCCCCGATAGGCTGGTTCCATGCCCACCGAAAGCAATCCCGCCGGCCAGCAACCACCCGCAACGGAGGCGGCAATGTGGGCCATTCGCGCAGATGAGGCCGCCCGTTCTGTCACACGGGCCTTCGGCAGACGGCTGCTTTTCCTCCCAGGCACCCACATCGGCGCTATCAGCATCCCCTTCCGCGGCATCCGCAGCCTTCTCGGTCCATGGCACTACTGGTGGCAGGCGCACTACGTCGACTGCTTGGTGGACACGGGTCGGAGGGAACTGGCCACCAAAACGAGGTTCGACGGCGACTCCCGCCCGAGCGCGGGACGGCTCGCTTCCCGGCTGGTCACCACCATGCGGTTCAGAAACTTCTTCCGGTACGTCAACGATTACTACGACGACATGGCCTGGCTGGCATTGTCCACGCTCCGGCTGGAAAAGCTGGCCGAGGAGACGCGAAAGCCCGGACGTCGCCGGAATGCATACATCCGCCGGAAGCTGACGCTTCAATTCGACTCAGCCTCCACGGACGACCTGGGTGGCGGAACATTCTGGAGTACCAAGAGGGACTTCAAGAACACCCCGGCAACGGCCCCTGTGGCCCTCTACTTCGCACGAACCGATCGCCGTGAGAGGGCTCAAGCCCTGGTGAATTGGCTGAACGGTAAGCTCCTTCACCCCGATCGAGGCCTTTATCTCGACGGATTACGGCTGCGCAAGGGGCAAGTAATCCTCGAAGATGCGATCTACACCTACAACCAAGGGCCAATCCTTGGGGCACTCCTGGAACTGGGCGGAGTGGAGAACCTGGACCGCGCCGCCCATCTGGTCGAAGCCGTTGCGAGGGAGCTCACGGTGCCCGGCACGCAAGTAATTCACGGTGATGGAACCGGGGATGGGGGCCTCTTTACCGGCATCCTGATCCGTTACCTTGCACTCGCCGCGAGGGATCAGCGCCTCCCGGAAACCACGCGCAAGGCAGCCAGAGGCCTTGTATTCAGCACAGCCGGGGCCTTCTGGGATGGCCGCTGGGAGTCCACCAGTGATCCCAAGTATCCGGGTCCCACCTTCTCCCCCAACCCCCTGCGCCCGGCGAGGGAGACGTATCCAGCGGGGACCGCCGTCGAGCTTTCCACCCAACTGCAGGCATGGATGACACTGGAGGCGGCAGCCACGCTGGCGAGCTAGCAATTAGGGCACGCAACAGTTACGTAATTGTTGTGATCCTTGTCACATAAGCCCTTCACGCTTTGGAAGCATAGGTTTGCCTAACCTACGCTTTTCTCAGCGGGTTCCCCCAAACCTTCCCGCTCACACGGAACAAGCCCAAAGCTTGGCACTCTGTGTCTTTGTTCGCAGAAAGAAGCCCTTATGAAGCTCTCCAAAAACGCGCTGGCGGGCATCGCCCTGCTCGCATCCGCCGCCCTTGGCCTCACCGCCTGTGGCTCCAACGCCAGCACGCCTGCCGCCTCCGGTTCGCCGTCGGATGCGGCTGCTTCGGGCGAAGGCATCACGGTCTACAACGCGCAGCATGAGAGCCTGACCCAGGAATGGGTGGACGCCTTCACCAAGGAAACCGGCATCAAGGTCACCATGAGGCAGGGCTCGGATACCGAACTTTCCAACCAGATTGTCCAGGAAGGTGCAGCTTCTCCGGCAGACGTATTCCTGACAGAGAACTCCCCCGCAATGGCGCAGGTTGAGAATGCCGGATTGTTTGCCGACGTAGACAAGGCCACACTGGACCAGGTCCCCGCTGAATTCCGTCCTTCCACGGGCAAGTGGACCGGCATCGCAGCCCGCTCCACCGTCCTGGTGTACGACAAGAACAAGATCAGCGAAGACAAGCTGCCCAAGTCGATGCTGGACCTGGCGAACCCGGAGTGGAAGGGCAAGTGGGCCGCTTCACCGTCCGGTGCTGACTTCCAGGCGATCGTCGCAGCGCTGCTCGAACTCAAGGGCGAAGCCGCCACGGAAGAGTGGCTCAAGGGCATGAAGGAAAACTTCAAAGCCTACAAGGGCAACAGCACGGCCATGAAGGCCGTCAACGCTGGTGAAGTGGACGCCGCCCTGATCTACCACTATTACTACTATGGCGACCAGGCCAAGACCGGCGAGAACTCCAAGAACGTCACACCGTACTTCTTCAAGAACCAGGATCCGGGCGCGTTCCTTTCGGTCTCCGGTGGCGGTGTCCTGAAGTCGTCCAAGAAGGCAGCGGATGCCCAGGCATTCCTGAAGTTCATCACCGGCAAGAAGGGACAGGAAATCCTGAAGACCGGTACCTCGTTCGAGTACGCCATCGCCTCGCAGGTAGATGCCAATGACAAGCTTGTGCCCATCAAGGAGCTGCAGGCACCCACCGTTGACCCGGCCAAGCTGAACTCCACAAAGGTCACCGATCTGATGACCAAGGCAGGACTCCTGTAATTCTGTGATCACTGATCTTTCGGCTCCCGACATTCCACAGTCGGCAGGGAGCACGACGACGGCGGGCAAGGGCAAACGCCCTCGCCCGCCATTCGGCGTTTCCACGGTGTCCTTGCTGGCGGTGTTGATCGCGCTGTTTTCCCTGATGCCCTTGGGCTACGTCATCTTCATGACGGCAACGACAGGCTGGGACACCGCCGTCGAACTCATTGTTCGCCCCCGCGTGGGCGAACTGCTGTTGAACACCATCATGTTGACGGTCTTGACGGTGCCGTTGTGCCTCATTCTTGGGGTGGGCGGCGCTTGGCTGGTTGAGCGCACCAAGCTGCGAGGGAGCCGCTGGTGGGCCGTTGCACTAGCGGCACCGCTTGCCATTCCCGCCTTCGTCAACAGTTACGCGTGGGTATCGGCCGTACCTTCCATGGAGGGCATCTGGTCCGGCGTGCTGATCGCCACCCTCTCCTATTTCCCTTTGGTTTACATTCCCGCCGCCGCCACGCTGGGGCGCTTGGATCCGGCGATCGAACAATCCGCCGCGTCGCTCGGCTTGGGTTCCTGGGCCGTGTTCTTCCGAGTGGTGCTCCCCCAGCTTCGTATCGCAATGACCGGAGGTGCATTGCTGGTCGCCCTGCACCTCCTTGCGGAGTACGGCGCTTTCGCAATGATCCGCTTTGATACCTTCACGACGGCGATCATGGTCCAGTTCCAGTCGACGTTCAACGGTGCCGCTGGAAACATGCTGGCCAGCGTCCTGGTCTTCCTCTGCCTGCTTCTTCTCCTTGCCGAAGTCAAGAGCCGAGGCACCGCCCGCTATGCCCGGATTGGCTCAGGTGCCCAGGCCAAAGCAACACGGGCGCCTCTGGGCGGATACCAAGCTCCGGCGCAGCTCGCTTTGCTTGCCCTGACAGGGTTGGCGTTTGGGCTTCCTGTCTGGTTCGTCCTGCGCTGGCTTTTTGCCGGAGGTGCTGAGGTATGGGCCGCCGACGAATTCATGCCCGCGCTGCTGCAGACCCTCCTGTACGGGGCTGCCGGTGCAGCAGTTACCACGATCGTTGCCTTTCCCATGGCCTACTTGGCGGTTCGGCATCCCAGCTGGTTCAGCAAGATGCTCGAACTGTCCAACTACGTCACCAGCTCCCTGCCCGGAATCGTGGTGGGCCTCGCCTTCGTCACCGTGAGCATCCGCGCAGTTCCCGGCATCTACCAAAGTGCCGGCGTGTTGGTTGCCGCCTATGTCCTGCTCTTCCTTCCCCGGGCGCTGGTCAACATCCGCTCCGGGCTGGCCCAGGCACCTAAAGAGCTCGATGAAGCCGCCCAATCCCTTGGCAAAGCTCCGATGGTGTCCTTCTTCCGTGTGACCCTGCGGCTCACGGCGCCGGCTGCGGCAGGTGGTGCCGCACTCGTCTTCCTGGCCATCGTCAATGAACTCACGGCAACCCTCCTTCTCTCGCCCAATGGAACCCGCACCCTGGCAACAGAGTTCTGGAGCAAGAGCAGCGAGATCGACTACACAGGCGCCGCACCCTATGCGCTGCTGATGATCGTGCTTTCCGCCCCGATGACCTACCTTCTTTTCCAACAGTCCAAGAAAGTGGCCGGACAGTGACCGAACAATCCCCACCCAGGCTCCCGTCACCCCGCGTGGCGCCGTCCATTGTGCCCACCACCAACACGCACTTGGACATCTCTGAGGTCACAAAGAATTTCGGTTCCCAGGCTGTGCTGAAGGGGGTCAATCTTTCCGTGGCCAAGGGCGGAACCACCGCCATTGTGGGTCCTTCCGGCTCCGGCAAAACCACGCTGCTTCGCTTGATCGCAGGCTTCGAGCACCCAGACACCGGGACCATTTCCCTGAACGGCTCAACGGTTGCGGGCAATGGAGTGTGGTTCCCTGCGCACAAACGGCAGGTGGGATACGTCGCCCAGGATGGAGCGCTTTTCCCGCACCTGACCGTGGGACAGAACGTCGCTTTTGGCTTGGATTCCGGAAAGCTCGACGGCGGCCGCCGGGCCGTTGCTTCCCGCGTCCAGGAACTGCTCGAAATGGTGTCCTTGGACGGCTCCATGGCGAAGCGGCGTCCGCACCAGTTGTCGGGCGGCCAGCAACAGCGCGTTGCCTTGGCACGTGCCCTGGCCCGCGAACCGGAGCTCATGTTGCTGGATGAGCCGTTCTCGGCTCTCGACGCCGGGCTCCGCGTAGCTACGCGCCGGGCTGTGGCCAAGGTGCTCAACGCTGCAGGCGTCACAACCATCCTCGTAACGCACGACCAAGCCGAAGCTCTTTCCTTTGCCGACCAAGTGGCCATCATGCGCGGAGGAAAACTGGCGCAGATTGGCAACCCATTCGTGGTCTATACGCGGCCAGCTGACCGCGCGACGGCCGAATTCCTCGGCGACGCCGTGATCCTGGACGCTTGGATGGAAGGGTCCCTGGCCACGTGTTCACTCGGCGGGATTCCCGTCCGCCGGCCACCAGCACAGGGCAAAGTGCAGCTCATGCTCCGCCCGGAGCAGATACGCATCGCACCCGACGGCCCGATCCGGGGCGTCGTTGTAGACACGGACTACTTCGGTCCCGAAACGACCGTCCGGATACGGCTCGGCGCTTACACCGCGGCTGACGGCGTGCTCTCCGGAAATGGCCACCGCTACCCCGGCGGAGGAGAGATCATCACCATCAGACACTGGAACGCTTCCATCACCAAGCCTGGCACCGAACTCTGCCTTCGCGTCGTGGGCGAAGGCGTGGCGTTCGCACCCGAGGCCTGAGCTATCCGGATTGGGAAGCCTGCCTGGGCTCCGAAGCCGGACGCTTCTTCTGCGGGTATGGCGCCTCGTGCCGGGCAAGCATCTCCACGAAACCAGCGATCTTCCGCTCCCTCGTCTCTGCCCTTTTGACCAGGTTGGTCCGGTGTATGAGGGCGAAGCGGTTCTGGGACGTCAGGACGTCGAACATGGCCTGTGCCTCCGGGACAGCGGCGATGGCAGCAGCGAGATCATCAGGAACCACGGAATCCGCAGGACCGGCGTAGGCAGCTTCCCAACGCCCATCGGCTTTGGCGGCGTCGACGGCGGCCCATCCCGCGGCGGTCATCTTGCCTTCCTGGTCCAAGCGGGCAATATGCCCAACGTTCCGTGCTGACCAGATGCTCCGGCGCCCCCGGGGTGTCATGCGCTGGAAGTAGCTGTCGGCGTCGCGGCTTTTTGATTGGCCGTCGATCCAGCCGAAGCACAGCGCCTCGTCCAGCGCGGCGTCGTAATCCAGCTCCGTGACGTTCCCACCCTTTTTATGCAGGACCAACCACACACCCGGGCTGTCGGCAGCGTACGCCTCAAGCCACGCACGCCATTCGGCCGCGTCCTTGACGATCAATTCTTCGAGCTCGATGGGCATGGATTCATTCTGCGGCAAACCCGACCGCATAGTGTGGAGGTCAGAAGCCGGAGTGCCAGCGAAGCCAGCCCAGGAGGACCCATGTTGCGAGCCCGCCCCATCCACTACACATCGCACTTTGAGCAGTGGACCACGCTGCTGCAGGCGCTGGGTTTGGTGAAGACGGTGGACGACGGCGACTGGCAAGAGTTCGACGCCGGCTCGGGTCGCCTCGCGATGGGCCGGCTGGAGCACGGCCACCCACTGGATGGTTACACGATCTTCAGTGTGGAGGTAGGGAATATGGAGGAGTTCGCACGCCGTACTGAGGAAGAGGGCAGCCAAGCAGAGCTCCATGAGGCCTCCTACGGGCCCACGGTGCGGATCTCGGCCGATGACGGTTTCGAGTTCTTTGCTTTCCCCGCGCGACGGGCAGCAGATGGCAGCTGGGCCACATCCACTGATGCCGACCCAGCACTCACGGTGGCAGGGACGTGGGTGAGCCCTTTGGTGGCGTTCTCCGCAAATGTTTTGCGCAACATCGGAGCCCGGCCACGCACGGAGGACGACGAATCGGCGACCTTCACCACCAAGAACGGCGGCATACTGCGCATCATCCACGGTGCGGACGCCACCAACGGGGACCTCGCGTTTGAGTACGACGGCGATTTGGAACCACTGCTGGAGCGCCTCAAGGCTGCGGGCATCGAGGCCAGGATCACCGAAGACGTCCTGTACGTCGCCAACCCGGATGCTGTGAGCGGCGCGGCGCCGGCGTCGGTTGTCGTGGAGAAGTCACCAGTCCCGGCCGCGTAATACAGCCGAGAGCGTAACCCCGCAGCCACGGCGCCGCTGCCACCAAACTTCGGCTGGGGATGCGGTAGAACTTAACCATGAGCGTACGTACACCCGACCCGTATCCAGGCTGGCTTTCCGACGAAGACCTGTTCGAAGCCCGCGGCCGCCTTCCCATGGTCTACGTGGAGGCAGTCCCCGTTCGCCTGGATCCGCTCGGGTACGTCAATGAAGTCGGTTCCCTCCTGCAGGGCGACGCCGACGGCAACATGGTTCGCTACCTCGTCTCCGGCCGCGTCCTTTACCGTGAAACCATCCGGGCAGCCCTGCTGCGGCACATGGAAAAGGACCTCGGCCCCCTCGCGTTCCCGCAGCTGCCCATCAGCCCCGTTCCCTTCACGGTGGCCGAATACTTCCCCGCACCGTCCCAGACAGGCTTCACCGACGACCGTCAACACGCGGTGTCGTTGGTCTTCATCATCCCCGTCACTGGCGAATGTGAACCGCGCCAGGACGCCCTGGAACTCACGTGGATGACGCCGCAGGAAGTCCTGGGTGACGACGTTCAGCAGGAGTTCGAGGGCGGCCGCGGCAACCTCGTGCGCCAGGCGCTGGCTTTCTCGGGCATCGTCCTCTAGTTCGGGCATAGTCCCATAGTTCGGCATCGTCCTTTAGCGGGTCCCGCGTCCTGCGGCGGCTGGAGTTTGTAGACTGGACGGCGGACCGCAAGAGAACCAAAGGACTTCCGATGACTCACAGCCCAGCCTCACAGCAATACCGCGAAAAGCAGGCTGGGGACCTGCAACCCGGAGACTTTGTGTTCCTGCCCGGAGACGGGCCTGCCGAGGAGATCGGCAGCGTCGAGGTCCAGAACGATGATTATGGCGTTGCCGCGCTGCTGCTGGTGACAACGGTCGACGGCGGGACGGTGCGGATCGCTGTTGGCTCCAGTGTGCCCGTGGGTGGCGGAGCTTCCGCTGGCTCGGCCGCACCCGAAGCCGCCGTCCGCCTGCCTGAATCCGAAGCCGACGCGGACTCCAGCACCTCGACGGAGGGCGACGCGGAAGCGGCGGCGGGTTCCGCCGTCGTCGTTCCCCCACGCCCGGAAACGCCGCCTGCGGTTACCACGCCGGTCCCCGAAGAGCTCGCGCTGATCCCCGAGCCGGACGGAACGCCAGAAGCAGTGGTGCGGGCCGCCGTCGCCAATCACAAGGGCAAAAACGGCGTTCAGGTGCTCGCCGAAAGGTTGGCGAAGGGCATCAACACCAAATCCGGCAGCTGCCTCCGGGATCTCAGTAACCTGGCGTTCGATCTTTGCATAGTGCTGCGCGATCCGGACAATGCCTTGGCGGTCGCGGATCTCCTGAACGTGCTTCCCTTTGACGGCAACCCCGACCGCTGGGCGTCGATCGAACGCGCCCTGGCACTTTCCAGCTTCATTTGCCGGGAGGGTGGACAAACCGAACGCGCGGCCGTCTACGAGAAATTGCTGCGCGCCCATGAGTCCGAGGAGACGGACCCTTTCAAGGCCCGGATCGCCGCCAAAGTCCGCCAGCGCGCCCTGAACGAACCGAATTTGTACGACAAGGAAATCTTCCGCGCGATCGATAACGGCAACCACGAAGCCGAGCGCGAATGGCGGTTCCTCCGGCTGGAAGCGCTGTTGTTCCTGCGGGCCCACGGTGGATCCGAGACACTCGGAGAAGAGGAGCTGGGCCGGCGCATCGGCATCGAACTGGATGCCGTGCGGGCCTGAAATGAGCGGTGCCCGGATTCGTCCGCCCAGTCCCGGCACTTCTAAACTTCAAGACCTGTTTTACGGACGCGAACGGCGGTAGATTCGGGGCCATGACGAACAATCTGAGCGTTGTGATTAATGCCGACGCGCAGCAGGTTTGGACAATGCTGCGCGAACCCTCCCTGGTGGCTCAATGGCACGGATGGGAAGCCGATGACCTCGCCGATGAAATCAAACAGATCTACTTCCACCCGGATGTTGTGGAAAATGCGGATCACACCAAACTGACTGTCCACGCCGGGGATGAGTTTGAGCTCCACCCTGTTTCCGGCGGCACCGAAGTCAAAGTCACGCGCGCCGCGCTGGACCATGACTCCGAGTGGGCGGAATGGGACGAGGACATCACGCAGGGCTGGCTTACGTTCCTGCAACAACTCCGTTTCGCCCTTGAGAGACACCCCCATGGTCAGCGGCGCACCCACTTCGTGTCCCTTCCGGGAAGTGGTGGCCTCGCCATCGAAAAGCTGGGGCTTGGCGACCTCCCGCCGGTCGGCGACGAGTATTCGCTCAAACTTTCCAGCGGTGAAGAGATTTCGGGCAAGGTCTGGTTCAAGAGCCGGCACCAGGTGGGGCTCACTGTTCACAGCTACGCAGAGCACGGCGATGGATTGCTGATCGTTGCCGAGCAACTGCCGATCCCTGACAAAAGGCCCGACGGCGGTTCCATGGTGATTGCCTCCACGTACGATCTGGGGGCTCACACCTTGGCGGACATCAGGTCATCCTGGGACAAGTGGAAGGATGAGAACTACAGCTCGTAGGAAGGGTTCCGCAGGTTACCCGGGGTAAAGCTGGCACACTTGTTAGCGTGCCAGCTTCCGCTTTCCTGCCCTCGTCTCCTCCGTCCACTGCCTTGCCGGGTCTTTCTTCACGGCAATCCGAGTTCTCGTTTTCGGTGGGCCAGCGCCTGACCGAAACGTGTTCGCCGTCGGACGCCTTGATCGAAACCAATGGCGGCACTTTCCTGGGCCGGACCGGAACCATCACCACGCCGCACGGAACCATCCAGACGCCCGCGTTCATCGCCGTCGGAACCAAAGCAACAGTCAAGGCCGTGCTGCCCGAGTCCATTGCCGGGCTCGGTGCGCAGGCAGTGCTGGCCAACGCCTACCACCTGTACCTGCAGCCGGGCCCTGAGATCCTCGACGCCGCTGGCGGGCTGGGGGCCTTCATGAATTGGTCCGGCCCGACGTTTACGGATTCCGGCGGATTCCAGGTGATGAGCCTGGGTTCGGGGTTCAAGAAGGTCATCGACATGAAGAATGTGGACACCTCCGGCCCCGATGACGCGGTGGCACCCGGCAAGGAACGGCTGGCGCACATTGATGACGACGGCGTGTGGTTCAAGTCGCACCTCAACGGGGACCGACACCGCTTCTCCCCCGAGATTTCCATGCAGGTCCAGCATCAGATCGGCGCTGACATCATGTTCGCGTTCGACGAGCTGACCACGTTGCAGAACTCGCGGGCTTACCAGGAGGAGTCGCTGGAACGGACGCGGCTCTGGGCTTTGAGGTGTTTGGAAGAGCATGCCCGTTTGACTGTTTCCCGGGTGGGAAAGCCGTACCAGGCACTGTTTGGTGTGATCCAGGGTGCACAGTACGAGGACCTCCGGCGAAAGGCCTGCCGGGACCTCGGGGCCATGCCTTTTGACGGGTACGGGATCGGCGGTGCCCTGGAAAAGGAGAACCTGGGCACGATTGTGCGCTGGTGCAACGAGGAACTCCCCGAGGACAAGCCACGGCACCTGCTGGGCATTTCCGAGCCGGACGATATCTTCACGGCAATCGAGAACGGCGCGGACACCTTCGACTGCGTCTCGCCCACCCGCGTGGCCCGGAACTCAGCGTTCTATACCCCGTCTGGTCGGTTCAACCTGTCCGGGGCCCGCTATAAGGCCGATTTCGGACCACTGCAGGACGGCTGCGACTGCTACACGTGCGGAAACTACTCGCGCGCGTACATCCACCATCTGTACAAGGCCAAGGAAATGGTCTCGGCCACTCTGATCTCCATTCACAACGAGCGCTTCGTGGTGAAGATGGTGGACGATGCGCGGTTGGCCATCGAGTCCGGGGACTTCTTCGAGTTCAAGGCGGAGACGCTGGGCCGGTACTACTCGTAGCTGTGGTTGGCGTGGCAGGTCTCGCGGGGTTCCCTAGGCTGCGACTGGCCCGTAGCTCGGCTCGCGCTTCTTGATATAGCCGACCACCAACACCGTGATCGGGACGAACAGGAACTCCACGCCGGTCTTGTAGACGAAGCCCACCAGAACGTAGTTGGCGAACATGCCAAAGTCAGTGATGCCGATGACCGAGGCCGCGATGCTGCAGAAGATCAAGGTGTCCACGAATTCGCCCACAACGGATGAACCCATGAGCCGCGCCCACAAGGTTTTCTCGCCCGTGCGCTCCTTCATTTTCACCAGAATCCAGGAGTTGATGGTCTGACCCGCGAGGAAGGCCAGAAGTGAAGCGAGCACGATCTGCGGGACGGGGCCGAGTGCGCCTTCGATAGCCGCTTGCTTGGCGGTTCCGTACTCATCCGTGAAGCCAGGCAGCACGATGATCACCCAGTAGCAGAGTGAAGCGAAGGCTGAGAGAGCGAAGGAGGTAATGATGGCCTTGCGTGCCACCTTGAAGCCGTAGACCTCACTCATAACGTCGCCCAGGATGTAGGCCAGGGGGAACAGGAAGAATCCGCCATCGGTGATGATCGGACCAAGCACGACGCCCTTGGATGCGCCGATATTGGACAGGATCAGCACCACGGCCATGACGGCGAGCATGATGCCAAAGTACGGGGATCCGATCGAAGCGAAGCGGGGTGCAGGCTTGCTCAAGGTGCTGGAGCCGGAAGGCGAGGGCATGGGTCATCCATTTCGTAGTGGTTCGCGCGGGCGCTGTTGGTTCAGGCACCCGGCTGTATTAGCACTGTTGTTGGTGGGGCTCAGCCCGACACCAGCTTTATTGTCCCACCCACCAACGTTCTCTCACATCCTGACCGGTTTCCACCGATCTTCTCTCACATCCTGACCGGTTTCCACCGATCTTCTCTCACATCCAACCGGCTTCCTTCCGAACGTTTTCTGAACATGTTCAAATATGCAGCTATACTCGTTATTGAACACGTTCAAATTTAGTTCGAGGAGCAGTGCCATGGCAACAAAAAGCGAACAGACCCGGCAGCTTGTAGCCGACGTCGCACTAAGAATGTTCCGGGAAATCGGCTTCGAGAAGACCACCATGCGCGCGATTGCACAGGAGGCGGGAGTTTCCGTCGGCAATGCCTACTACTACTTCGCATCGAAGGATGAGCTCGTCCAGGAGCTGTATATCCAAGTCCAGAACGAGCATGCGGAGGTTGCGGCACAGGTTCTCAACGACGTCCACGATCTCGCCGGTCGACTGAAAGCCGTGCTGCACACGGGCGTCGACGTCATGGCGCCCTATCACGAGTTCGGCTCAGATTTCATCGCAACCGCGATCCGGCCGACGTCGCCAGTCAATCCATTTGGCGAGGCGTCCACCGCCGCCCGCGAGGCTTCGCTTGCGATCTTCCGGTCCGCCGTCGACGGTTCCTCCCCCGCCGTCGCCAAGAAACTGCGCGAAGATCTACCGGAGCTGCTGTGGCTTGCATATATGGGTGTCGCCCTTTTCTGGGTCTACGACAAATCCGAGGGCCAACGCCGCACACGGAAACTGATCGACGGTGCCGCGCCCTTGGTAGCGAGGGGGTTGTCGCTGGCGAAGATTCCTGGCGTCGGCAAGGTATTCGACGACGTTCTGGGACTCGTCCGCAGCGTGAAGGAAGGCTCGTGATGGAGCGGACAGTGGCACTTGCGGGCGCTACCGGGTTCATCGGCACCTACTTCAGGCATCGATTTGCCACAGAGGGTTGGCGGGTGCGAACGGTTGGACGAGGCGGTTCAGCTGATGCTTTATGGAACGACGACGGCGCCATCACCAGGGTGCTGAACGGCGCCGAACTGCTGGTGAACCTCGCCGGACGATCTGTGAATTGCCGCTACAATGACAGGAACCGCCGGGAGATCGTAGACTCCCGGGTCTTAACGACTCGTGCCCTGGGCCGTGCCATTGCTCGATGTGCCCAGCCGCCCACGACGTGGATCAACTCCAGCACTGGCACCATCTATCGGCACGCGGAGGACGGTCCACAATCCGAAGCATGGGGTGAGCTGGGTAGCGGGTTCTCCGTGGCAGTTGCCCGTGCCTGGGAGGACGAGCTGGCTGCTGCCCATGTTCCGGGCACTCGAAAGGTTCCCCTTCGCATTGCGATCGTCCTCGGTCCGGGCGGTGGCGTGATGACTCCTCTGCGGATTATGGCCCGGCTTGGTTTAGGTGGGCGTATGGGGCCGGGCACGCAGAAGTTCAGCTGGATTCACGTGGAGGATCTGTTCCGCGCGGTGGCATTTGTCCACGGGCAGTCTGCACTTACTGGTGCAGTAAACGCAGCAACGCCATATGCCGTGGATAACCGCGAACTGATGTCGCTTATTCGGCAGAGTATGGGTCCCGTGGACTCCCGACGCCAGCTTGGCTGCTCGAAGCCGGAGCTGTCCTCATCCGGACACAGACGGAACTGGTGTTGAAGAGCCGGTGGGTCGAACCCCGGAAGTTAGTCGATGCGGGTTTCACCTTCTCCTATCCAGCTCTGGGCGGCGCGCTCAATGCGATCGCGGGGGGCAAGTGATGAGTCTGACCGCCCGTTCGGAAGTCTGGATCTACGGACCAAAGGATCGAGTGGTTTTGGGCTGGAAGGCCCTGATCATCGGGATCTTGATGTCACACCTTGTCTTTGGCGTCCTCCTAGCCCTATCAAACCCAGCATGGGGCGTCGTCTTGTTCGCCTTCAGTGCCCCGCCAACATGGGGAGCCGCTGCTGCGGTCGGCTCACTGTTGGGCCTGGCACTGCGACGCATCCGGAATCAATGGATTCATGTCGCTGCCTTCTTTGCGACCCCGGCTCTTGTGAGTGTCCCCTTCGGAGGGTTTTGGAATCCCTCAGCATGGGCCTTTCCCTTGAGCATTGCCGTCGCTGCAGGAATCGCGCGCCTTTCCGTTTGGAAAATCGTCCGGATCAACGACCTGCCTTCTCTCACATAATCACCGCCTTCCGGGCAGCAACGTTCTCTCACATCCCGACGCTTTCCGGGCAATGTTCTCTCACATCCCGCAGTGCGCGAGCGGTCATCGGCGTCGTGATCTTGTGCCTAGGTAGCGGTGAACCCTTTTCTCGTATTCCGCGTAGGGCCGCCCAAAGGCCTCCAAGAGCGCAGCCTCTTCACGCAGCACGCCCAAATGGTCCATGAGCATTCCGACCGGCAGGGTCACCACCACCCATGATGAACCGGTGAGTGTCCCCGCACCCAAGTGGATCAACCACCACCCCACGTACATAGGATGGCGGGTCATTGCATAAGGACCGCTCGTCAGGAGTTCCTCAGGCCTCTCCAAATCGAAACTGCCCGTCGAGCGGCGGTCTCGTTCGGCCAAAGCCCAGGCATTCAGCCCACCGCCAATCACCAGCAGCCCGGAACCCACCATCCGGTGAAGCAGGTCAGGGCCGGGCAAGGACCGCGGACTAGTTCTTCCGAGAAAGAACATCACGGCCACTCCGGTCACTTGGCCCGGCGGCAGGGGCAGGTTTCCGAATAGCCTCCTCAAGGTGAGCCGAGGGGTCGGGGATGGCTGAGAAATAGTCGCCATGCCTGAACAGTAACCCCGCGATCCGCTCTTGTCCGCAGCAAGGAAACAGGACGTGACAGAGCATCCACCGAAAGCGGTCAGCATGTGAGAGAACATCCGCCCAAACCGATCAGGACGTGACAGAGGAACCGCCGAAAGCGGTCAGGACGTGAGAGAACATCCGGAAGGGGCCACAGCGCAAAGGCGGGATCAAAGCAAAGCCGCACACCGCCGTCGGGCGTTCAGGTCGTTCAGGGTGTTCACGTCGTTCAGGGTGTTCACGTCGTTTAGGGCGTTCAGGGGCTTGAAACCTAAGGAAGTGTTAGGAAATCGCTTCCAGCGTTGGCTGTGCCCTGCATCACCAATAGTTTGGATTATGTCCTCTTCACCCATGGAGGACCTTTCTTAGTCGACGAAGAGCCATGCGCAAGGACGCCATGAGCAAGAGCTTCATGGACAGAACGAACTCATGCAAGACACGGCTGCCATCGCAGGCGCCGTCCAGGAAGGTTCATTGATGAGCACCCAACAAGCTGCGCCCCTCAGCGAGGCCGCACAGACACGCAAGGCCGTGAGCAACATCCTCAAAGGCTCCGCGGGCAACCTCGTGGAGTGGTTCGATCTCTACGTCTATACGGTTTTCGCGGCGTATTTCCAGTCGCACTTCTTCAATTCCTCGGACGATCTGCAGGCTGGCCTCGAAGCTATGGCGGTCTTCTCGACGTCGTTCCTCATGCGTCCGATCGGCAGCTGGTTCTTCGGCCGTTACGCGGACCGTAAGGGCCGCAAGGCAGCACTGACCCTCAGTGTGACTATGATGTCGGCCGGTTCGTTTGCTATCGCGATCCTGCCAACGCAGGACGTGATTGGGCTCTGGGCCCTGATCCTGCTGGTCTTCATCCGCGTTGTGCAGGGCTTCTCGGTCGGCGGCGAATACGGCACCAGCGCCACCTACATGTCCGAGGCTGCGACTGCCAAGCGCCGCGGCTTCTTCTCCAGCTTCCAGTACGTGACACTCATTGGCGGGCAGATGTTGGCCCTCCTGGTGCTCGTGATCCTGCAGAACACCATGAGCAAGGAAGACCTGACTGCTTGGGGCTGGAGGATTCCTTTCGCGATCGGTGGCGTGGCTGCATTGGTTGTCCTCTGGCTTCGCCGATCCATGGAAGAAACGCTTTCCGCGGATCAGCTCCGCGCCGCCCACGTGAAGGTTGAAGGCGAGGCACAGCCGGGGACCATGAAGCTGCTGTTCACCAAGCACTGGAAGCCGCTGCTCATCTGCATTGGCATCACGCTCGGTGGCACGGTGGCGTTCTACACGTACACCAACTTCATTCTGAAGTTCATGAACGATACGTCCGGCATCGCCAAGACCGATACCTCCGTCATCAACTTCTGGGCTTTGTTCATCTTCATGCTGCTGCAGCCGGTCTATGGCTTGATTTCGGACAAGATTGGCCGCAAACCGCTGCTTATCTGGTTCGGCGTTACGGGCGTCCTTTTCACTTGGCCGTTGCTCTCCACGTTGTCGGGAACCAAGGACCCATTCATGGCGTTCCTGCTCATGCTCGGTGGCCTGCTGATGGTGGGCGGCTACACCTCGATCAATGCGCTGGTGAAGGCTGAGTTGTTCCCGGCATCGATACGCGCCCTGGGTGTCGGCCTGGGATACGCGATCGCGAACTCGCTGTTCGGTGGCACGGTTCCCCTGATTGGCGCCGCTCTGCAGAAGGCCGGGCAGGTGGACATGTTCTTCACCTACGTGACTGCCGCGATCTTCATCTCGCTGCTGGTGTACATCTTCGCGCTGAAGAACAAGAAGGCCACGCACTTGGACGCCGAGCAGGGAAGCGCATTCGCCGCGAAAGGCTCTGATTCGCGCGACGCCGACGAGGACAAGAAGGACCTCGCCAAGGCCTAACCCTGCCGCTTGTGAGGCCCGTTCTGCGCTCTTTGGTCACTCCGAGGGGCGCAGAGCGGGCCTCGCAACGTTAACCCGGCGGCCGCGGGACGTGAGAGAACGTTCCGGCAAACGGCGCACGACGTGAGAGAACGTCCTGCCAAAGGCCGCGGGACGTGAGAGAGCGTCCTGCCAAACGGCACACGACGTGAGAGAACGTCCTGCCAAACGGCGCGGGACGTGAGAGAACGTACGACGGCGGGTTGGGAACCGAGGGCGTGCGGGCGCTGGAAGGCGGATCCGGCAGGAAGGGAGTAATCTCCAAGACGGACCATCGGGCCTCCAACCGTCACCCATCAGCCGTCAACCGACCAACCAACCCCGTCCAACCTTCGGGCACAAACCCACCAACAACCAAGCGGCAAAGGATCACACAGTGCACGTGCTCATCGTCGAGGATGACGACGCGATGGCGTCCGCTTTGAGCGCTGCTGTTGCATCTGCCGGCCACAAAGCCAGCAGGGTATCCCGCGGCGAGGACGCACTCCTGGGGCATCGGCACCACGAGGTGATCCTGCTCGATCTCGGTTTGCCGGACTTGGACGGCCTGGACGTCCTACGGAAACTGCGACAGGTCACGCAAGTCCCCATCCTGATCCTCACGGCGCGCGACGACGAGCGCAGCGTGGTCCTGGGTCTTCGTTCCGGGGCAGATGACTACCTGGTCAAACCTGTGAAGCTCGTTGAATTGCTGGCAAGGATCGAGGCAGTGACTCGCCGTACCAATCGTGCCGGGCAGTCGGCGCCCCACAACATCCAGGTGGGAGACGTCAGTGTGGACCTGGACCGAAGGATGGCATCTGTGGGCGAAAGGGAACTCTCCCTGACCGCAACAGAGTTCGAACTCCTCAGCCTCCTGGCCAGGAACGCGGGGTCAGTGGTGACCAGGGAACAGATCCTCGATGCCCTCTGGGGTGATGCTTTCCTCGCAAATTCCCGCTCGCTGGATGTGCACCTCACCGGCCTCCGGTCCAAGCTCCAATTACCCGGCTTCATCATCAACGTCCGCGGGGTCGGTTACCGCGTCGAGCAACCGTGAAAATCCGTGTCCTGGCCATCCTGAGCGTGATCGCGGTGCTCATCGTGGTCACGGTATCCAGCGTGGTACTGACATCGGCCGGCAGGGAGCTTGCCCAGGAACTCCAGATCAACCGGGTCACGTCTTTGAACCGCTTCGCCCAGCTCGCCAATGATGCTTCTTTGGACAACGACACCACCCAGCTGCAACGCGAAATGGACCGCTATTCCGAGCTCTACGGCGAGGGGATCCTGATCCGCCTGCAGCAGCAGACAGTCCGCTCGGGCAATCTCAACGAGGACCGTGCCGAAGTCAGTGACGCACTGAACCGGGCCAGCCTGAACCTCAGCGACACCACGCTCAGCCCGCTGAGGCCCTTCGGATCCGGGACGGAGGTTATCTCGAGGTCCTTCGGCACAGCCAGCCAGGTGCTTGGTGAGGCCGTCCTTGAAGTCAACCCCGAGGCGGCCCGGCAGAAACTACGCGAGCGTTGGCTCGTCGTCGGGCTTGCCGCAGTGGCGCTCGGTGCGCTCCTCCTCCTGGCAGCGGCCCGCCTCACCGGCTGGGTCCTGCGGCCGGTCCATCGCCTGAGCAAAGCCGTTCACGAACTTGAGACGACGGGCAAGACGAGCCATCTTCCCGACGCCGGCCCACCCGAGCTCAGGGAGCTGAGCCGTTCGTTCACCGCGATGGCCAACACTGTCACCGAGAGCATCGATTCGCAGCGCCAACTGATCGCCGACACATCGCACGAACTACGGAATCCAGTGGGTGCCTTGCGGCTCCGGATCGATCTGCTGCAGCTGGCACTGAAGTCCGAACCCGAAAAAGCCGCGGCAGCCGGCGTGGTTGCTGAGCTTGAGCGTGTGGAGGCAATTCTCGACGGCGTGCTGAAGCTGGCGACGGCGGAACACCGCGCCTTCGAGGGCTCGGCGCGCGTGCAGCAGGAAACTGAGCACAAACACCACACCGTCGTTGACCCTTTCCCTGTCCTGCAGGGAGAGGTGGAGCGGGCGACGCCGGCTGCTGAACGAGCTGGTTCGACGATCACCCTGGCGCAGCCGGAGCAACCGCTCCACGTCGCCTGCAATCCGGACGAACTGGCGCATATGGTGGGTGAGCTTCTGGCGAACGCGATCAAGTACGCTCCTGCCGCCCGGATTACGGTGGAAATGAAGCGGACGCGAGGAGGGGTCGCCGTCGAGATTTCCGACGACGGTCCCGGGCTTTCCGCCGAGCAGCGCGCTGCGTCCACGACGCGGTTCTGGCGGGCACCGCAACACAGCAGGATCGCAGGGAACGGCCTGGGCATGACGATCGTGGACCGTTTGGCGCATGCGAACGGCGGTGAGCTTATGCTCGAGGGAAGACAACCACACGGATTGACGGCACGGCTTGAATTCCAGCAGCCTCCCGGAGGCCCGGATGAGTAGCAGGACCATGCCAAGGCGCGCTGTACTCAGAGCCGGACTGTCAGCTGGTTTGGCTGGACTTCTGCTGCCGGTGTGGACCGCTTGCACCCCTGAGGAGAAGCCGCAAAAGCTAACGGTCGCCGGCGGTGAACCAGGTGGCTTTTACCTTGAGTTCGCAACGTTGTTCGCGGAGCTGCTCCAACGTGAGGGTGTGGCAGAAGCCGCCGTGCCACTGACCACTGGCGGAAGCCTGGAAAACATCCGGCGGGTCTTGTCCGGAGAGGCAACGTTCGCCGTCGCGCTCGCGGACGCAGCTGCCCAGGCTGCGGCCACCCGACAACCCGGCGGGAATCTTGTGGCGCTCGGAAAGGTGTACCAAAACTACGTTCACTGCATCGTGCGGGAGGACAGCGGTCTGCGCTCCTTCGCCGACCTGGCTGGGAAGACAGCCGGTGTTGGCGAGGTGGGCTCCGGGACGTCACTGACCGTTCCGCGCATCCTCTCCGCGCCGCCGGCCAGCATGGGCCTCAAGCAGGTGAACCTCGGCTTGAATCAAGGGTTGGCGGCGTTACGCGACCGTTCCATTGACGCCCTCTTCTGGTCCGGCGGTGTGCCAACCGCTGCCATCGCATCCACTGCCAATGACATTGGCCTTCGACTGATCGACCTCTCCGAGCACATCAAGGCCATGCGCGAACAATATGGCGTTTTCTATGATCGCGTCCTGATCCCCGCCAAGAGCTACGGGGACGCAGCTGCCACCTGGACCGTGGGCGTGGCCAACCTGCTCCTTTGCCGCAGCGACCTGGCCGATCACCTGGTTTCGGAGGCCGTGAGACTGTTGGCAGAGAAGGCACAGGAACTGGTACCGAAGACGAGCACCGGCGTGCAGTTCCTCAGCCCTGAGACGCTCATCAACACCGCGGGCGTGCCCCTTCATCCGGCCGCCGAGGCAGCCTACCGCCGCTTGCACGGCTAGGGGCTACCTGCGCTGCCGCCCTAACGGCGCCGGGCCGAAACCGGCTGGCCGGCCCGAAATCGGCGCCCCGCCAGGCAGCTGGCAAGATGGAAGACATGACTTCAGCCGTTGCCCCTGCCATTGCACTGACGATCGCCGGCTCCGAAGCGACCGGCGGCGCCGGTGCGCAGGCCGACCTCAAGACCTTCCAGGAACTGGGAGTGTTCGGGATCGCGAACCTCACGTGCATCGTTTCCTTCAATCCTCAGGACAGCTGGAACCACCGCTTCATGCCGGTTGACCAGCAGGTCATCGCGGACCAATTGGAAGCGACGACGGCGGCCTACGGTCCCGCTTCCGGCGCACCATCCGTGCTGGACACCGTGAAAATCGGCATGCTCGGAAGTCCGGCAACCATCAGCACAGTGGAGAAGGCGTTGGCCGACGGCTCTTTCGCGAATGTCGTCCTTGACCCTGTCTTGATCTGCAAGGGACAGGAGCCGGGCCACGCCTTGGATACTGACCAGGCCTTGAAAGCGCAGATCCTGCCTCTGGCTACCTTCGTCACCCCGAATCACTTCGAGGCCGAGTCATTGTCCGGGCTGAGCATCACGGACGAAGAATCGTTGAAAGCCGCTGCCATTCGCATTCACGAGATCAGCGGCGCAGTAGTCCTCGCCAAAGGTGGAGTGAGGCTGGAAGGCCCTGACGCCGTCGACGTTTACTACGACGGCGAAACGCTGGAAGTCCTGCGCAGTCCTAAGGTTGGCGACGTGGCTGTGTCGGGTGCCGGTTGCTCCCTGGCTGCCGCCGTGACTGCTGAATTGGCCAAGGGCGCCACGCCAGTGGAAGCTGCCCGCACCGCCAAGGCGTTCGTAACAGCCGGCATCAAGAACCGCGTGTCCTCGGGTGCTCCGTTTGATGCCCTATGGCAGGGCGGAAACCGCTAGCGCGAGACCTTGCCCATCAGCGAGGCGACCGGTCGCAGGAACAGCGGGCGGGCAAGGAACCAGGCGGCCGCCGTGAAGACGATTGAGGCGGCGAAAATGCCGAAGCCCCACCAGCTGTAATCGTTGTTCGAGGCGTACATGTGGTTCAGGTTGTTCAGCGCGCCGGTGGCCAGGACCAAGGTGACGTGGACGATCACGAACGCCACAAAGTAGATCATCACCGGGAAGTGGATCTGGCGGGCGAGCTCGATCGGGTAGAACTTGTTGATCGCCGCCTTTTTCGGCCATGCACCGGACATCCGCAAGCCCGTGATGATGGCCAGCGGGGCGGCGATGAAGACGGTGACGAAGTACGTCAGGAGCTGAAGGCTGTTGTAGTTGTTCCAGCCGTTCTCAATGGGCCAGTTCAGCGAGGCGTACTGCAGTGCTGCGGAAAGAGCGTTGGGGAAGACGTCCCAGTTGGTCGGGATGATCCGCAGCCATTGGCCGGTTGCGAACAGCAGGACGATGAAGATGATGCCGTTCAACACCCACAAGGCATCCAGCGTGAGGTGAAACCAGAGATCAAGGCTGATCTTGCCCGGTGCGTTCTTGGTCTTGATGAAGCCTTTGTTGTTCCGGGTCCAATAGGCCGGCGGCCTTGTGGTGGTCCGGACCTGCCAGCCAGAGCGGATGATCAGGACCAGGAAGAACATGTTCAGGAAGTGCTGCCAGCCGAGCCAGGCCGGGAAGCCTGTTGGGGTGCCTTCGGGGATCGCTGAGTGTCCGGGGTAGTCCACCAGGAACTGCTGGACGGGTTGCATCGTCCGGAGCCACTGCGCGATAAGCACCAGGACCAGCGCCACCACCAAAGCTATGGCGGTAACGACGACGGGTTTGAACCACCTGTTCGACGTGATCCCGGACGACTTGCTTGAAACGGACATCAGGCCGCGTTCCTCTCTGGCTTTGTTTGGCGTGCGACCAGTTGGCGCTCTCTCATAGCGATTCAACCAGTTACAGCGCGACGGTGAAAACGGCACCCGGGTTTCGGGGCGTTTGACGTCAAAAATCGCAGCATTCGGATACATACCGCAACACATATTTCTAGAACGAGCTTCTAAGATTGTTTCCTTTACTTGATTGACGGTCAAGGGGTTTGATTGCTTAAGTTCCGGTCCTGGTGAAGGTACGATTCCAGAAAGAAGCCCGACGACACTCCGGCAAACAGCAAATCGCGGCGAAGGGAGCATCCTTGGTTCGCAAAACCTCCGACGCGGCAGTCCATGCCGGCTCGTGGCAATGGACCCGGACAGCCGCCACCCGAAGAAACCTCCTGGATGCAGCCAGTGTAGTTTTCTGTGAGCACGGCTTCACCGATGCCAGCATTTCCGACGTCGTAGCCCGTTCCGGGTCAAGCGTTGGCAGCCTCTATCACCACTTCGGCGGCAAGACCGAACTCTTCCTGGCGCTCTGGGATGACTACCAAAACGAACATGAGAGACTCGTCGCCGCGGCCGTAGCCAAGGCCCGGAAGTCAGGCGAGAACGATCCATTGGCACTGTTCAACGTGGGCAGCCGCAGCTACTTCGACTACACCTGGACACATCGCGCGCTGGAGCGGGTGTTTATCGAGGGCGACACTCCCCCGGGATTCGAGGTACTGCGACGTGAACGTGGACGCGAGTGGGTCCGGCAAAACTCCGTACTTCTGGGAGCCAGCGATGACACCCTGGGAAAGCTCACGGTCGCTGTCATCACGGACATGATTACTCTGGCCGGACACGAGGTCGCCTTGAGTTCATCCAAGCGGCAGGCCGACGACGTCGTTGAGGCTGCGGCAGTGCTCGTGGCGCGACTGGTTCACTAGCCGACGTTCTCTCACATCCTGATGCCTTCTCCCGGACGCTCTCTCACATCCCGCCCCGTTGCGGCCGGTGCTCTCTCACATCCGGGCGCGTTCCGGCCGATGCTCTGTCACATCACTCCTATAGCGAGCGCTACCAATCTTCTGCTGAGCTCTTGCCGGATGGGTGATTAAAGGCGTGGAGTAGTCTGGCGAGCGTCTCGACGTCGGCGTCGTTCCAGTCCTTGATTCGGTCGAAAAACGAAGTTCCCCGCAGGTCGAGGGCTTTCTTGACCCGGGCTTCTCCTTCAGAAGTGAGCGACACGATGACGGCTCTCTTGTCACTGGGGTCAGGCGTGCCCTTGAGCAGGTTGAGTGCTTTCATGGACCGGATCAGGCTGCTGGTGGAACTTCGGTCCATCCCAACGGACTCTGCCAGGGTGCTTGGCTTTGCCGGCCCGTAAGAGAAGAGCCATCGAGCGAGATGAAACGCAGCAGGCTGGAGATCCGGGTGAAATGCCGCAGCACTCCGCTCGGTAAGAACCCTTGATGCGCTCAGAAGGGCGCTCAATTCTGAGCCGAGGGCGAGTTCGAGATCGCGGCGGTCTGAATTCTTGTCGTCGTTGGAAACACTGGAACTGATGGACATTTCCCCATTAACTCCCTATGGTTAGGAAATCCCCACTATATCCCGTCGCCTTGAAGCCCTGCCGAAGGAGAAATCTTTGCGTTCCACACCTCTGATTGTCATGACAGGAGCAACAAGCGGCTTGGGCCGCATCGTAGCCATCGAATTGGCCAGACGGGGTGCCCGTCTCGCGCTGACTACCCGGGATGCCGAGCGCGCTGCGGCAGTCTCGGCCGAAATCGAACTCTCGGCACCTGGGACTTCAGTGGATTTCTTCACAGCGGACTTCTCGCGCAAGGGAGATGTCCGACGCGTCGGCCGTCAGATGGCAGAGCGCTACCACCAGATCGACGTCCTGATAAACAACGCTGGCCTCCACGCCTTCGAGCAGCGCATCACGGCGGATGGGTTTCCGGAGATGATGGCCGTCAACTACTTGGCACCGTGGATACTTACGCAGGAACTGCTTCCCTCCCTCAAAGCCACACCGAATGCCCGGATCGTGAATGTCGCCTCGGAGGCGTCACGTCGGCATGGATCCCTGGCTCTCCCTGGGGATCTCACCGATACTGCCCCTTTTTCCGCGCGAGGCTCTTCTGCGGTGTATGGGAAGAGCAAACTGTTGGACATCATGTTCACGTTGGAATTGGCCCGACGTCTGGAGGGGACCGGAGTCAGTGCCAACTGCGTAGACCCTGGCTTCAACGTCACGGGCCTAGGGCGGGAACTCAGGTTCGCGCCACTGCTGGAGAAGATCCTCGCTCACCTTCATATTGGGGATCCCGAACGCGGTGCAGGCCTCATCATCAAACTTGCCAGCGACTCCACATTCTCAGGAATAAGCGGCGGCTACTACACAAGGCGGAACACGAAGCGCCTCACGCCAGTTCACCCGGCAGATGATCCAAACTTGTGCAGGCAGCTATGGGAGCACACGGAGCAGTTGCTTGCCGCATCATTTGACGGTGATGTCGCCAGCAGGTGAGAGAACATCCCGCCAAAACGGTCGGGAAGTGACCGAGCATCGGGGAAAACCCCGCGGGAAGTGACCGAGCATCGGGGAAAAACCCGCAGGACGTGACCGAGCATCGGGGAAAAACCCGCAGGACGTGAGAGAGCGTCAGCGCTCGGAGTGGGCCGCCAGGAAGCTGTACACCTCGGTCTCGTCCACGCCGGGAAACGCGCCGGGAGGCATGGCGGCCAGCAGGTGCGAATGAGCCCGCGCCGACGGCCAGGCGTTGCCGGCCCATTCGTTTGCAAGTGAGGCAGGAGGCCTCTTGCAGCAGTTCGGGTCCGGGCAGGTCGAGGTAGCACGGGCCGTCGTCTCGCGCCCGCGGAACCATTTCACATGCTGGTACGGCACCCCAATACTCAAGGAAAACTCACCAGCGGCAGAGCGCTCGGTCCTGGCCGTGCACCAGTAAGTACCGGAAGGCGTATCCGTGTACTGGCTGTACGCGCTGAACTTGTCCGGCACGTCGAACACGGCCCGCGACGTCCAGGCCTTGCACGACGGTTGCCCTTCGATGGCGCCCGTGTGATCCTGCGGGAAGGTCACGCCGTCGTTCTCGTAGGCCTTGTAGATGATGCCTGACTGGTGTGTCTTCTGGAAGTGCGTGGTGATGCCCAGGTGCTTGGTGGCCAGGTTGGTGAAGCGGTGGGCGGCGGTCTCGTAGGACACAGCGAAGGCGTCGCGGATGTCCTCCACCGCGATTTCTTTCGCTGCCTTGGCTTTTTGGAGGAATTCAACGGTGGCATGCTCGGGCAACAGCAGAGCCGCGGCGAAGTAGTTGGTGGCCACTCGCTGTGCCAGAAAATCGCCGTAGTTCCGCGGAGTTTCATGCCCCAGGACATAATGGCCAAGCGCCTGCAGCAGCACCGAACGCGGATCGTGATCCTGGCGCTGGTTCTGCGTTAGGTAAATTCTGCGGTTCTTCAAATCCGTCACTGACCGGGTGGAATGGGGCAAATCGCCCACGTGGTGCAACGAAAATCCGAGGTTCTCGGCGATGTCCGCAATGACATGCTGGCTGAGCGGCCCAGTGGTGTAGCCGACCCCTTTGAGGACCTTCTGCGCCTCCGCCTCATACTCCGGGAAATAGTTACCGCGCTCGCGCATCATGGCACGCAACTCGCCGTTCGCGCGGCGCGCTTCTTCCGGCGTCGCGACCTGCTCATTTAGCTTGCGCTCGAGCTCCTGAAGCAGCCCCACTTGCGACTCCAGCACATCCAGCGGAAGCCGCGAGCTGATGCGGATTTTCGGCAGATTCAGCGACTCGTACAGGGGTCCACGTTGGTATCGTTCCAGCTCGATTTCCAGGGCAGCGCGGCGGCTGGGCGGCTCGGCCCCCAGAAGCTGATCGATGCTCACGTTGAGGGCCGCGGCAAGCTGCTGAAGGAGTCCCAATTTGGGTTCGCGTTTACCGTTTTCGATCAGGCTTAACTGGCTTGGCGCAGTCCCGACGGCGGCACTCAAGTCGTCCAGCGTAAGGCCGGCTTGCTTGCGCAGATGGCGCACGCGGCGGCCGAGGCTAATGACGTCCAGTTCGGGGGACGTCGTGGACGACGACGGCGGCGCGACTTCGCGATTCCAGCTCACAGGGGACATTTCTTGAGAATACGCGAAGAAGTGCATTTCTTTCCATAGCTTTCCTCTAGAAAGCCTTTTGTAAGTGCAGAAAAGTAGGTCTTACGAAAAAGAAATACAGACCCCGGGTAAGCCGGCCGATGCAGCAAAGGCGCAGCGGAGGCCGGCCCGGGGAGCCCCGCTTGGATATTAGGAGAATGCAATGACCGCATCATTTGAACCAGCAGAATCGGCACAGACTGCAGAGCAGCAGGCAGCAGCGCTGGAACTTGAATGGTCCGCCAACCCGCGTTGGGAAGGCGTCACCCGTGATTACTCGGCCACCGACGTCGTCCGCCTCCGTGGTCGCGTCTCCGAAGAGCACACCCTGGCCCGTCGCGGTTCGGAAAAGCTCTGGAAGCAGCTGACCGAGGAAGCTCCCACCGGCGGCTACACCAACGCCCTCGGTGCCTTGACCGGCAACCAGGCCGTTCAGCAGGTCAAGGCCGGCCTCCGCGCCATCTACCTTTCCGGTTGGCAGGTGGCAGCTGACGCCAACCTCTCGGGCCAGACCTACCCGGACCAGTCCCTGTACCCGGCCAACTCGGTTCCCCAGGTTGTCCGCCGCATCAACAACGCCCTGCTCCGCGCAGACCAGATCGAATACGCCGAGGGCGTCAAGACTGTTGAAGACTGGCTCGTCCCGATCGTCGCCGACGCCGAAGCCGGCTTCGGTGGCCCGCTCAACGCCTACGAACTCATGAAGTCCATGATCACCGCAGGCGCCTCGGGCGTTCACTGGGAAGACCAGCTGGCCTCGGAAAAGAAGTGCGGCCACCTTGGCGGCAAGGTCCTGATTCCCACCCAGCAGCACATCCGGACCCTCAACGCAGCCCGCCTCGCGGCCGACGTCGCCGGCACTCCGACCGTCGTCATCGCCCGAACCGACGCCGAAGCAGCAACGCTGATCACCTCTGACGTTGACGAGCGCGACCAGGAATTCATCACTGGTGAGCGCACCGCCGAGGGCTTCTACAAGGTCCGCAACGGCATCGAACCCTGCATCGCCCGCGCCAAGGCCTACGCCCCGTACTCGGACCTCATCTGGATGGAGACCGGCACCCCGGACCTGGAACTGGCACGCAAGTTCGCCGAATCGGTCAAGGGCGAGTTCCCGGACCAGATGCTCTCCTACA
Organism: Paenarthrobacter sp. 2TAF44; assembly: GCF_052114885.1. Lineage (NCBI taxonomy): Bacteria > Bacillati > Actinomycetota > Actinomycetes > Micrococcales > Micrococcaceae > Paenarthrobacter > Paenarthrobacter sp. 2TAF44. Next base: position 130,420 of record NZ_JBFRFP010000010.1, read on the forward strand.
ACTGCTCCCCGTCCTTCAACTGGCGCAAGCACCTGGACGACACCACCATCGCCAAGTTCCAGCGCGAACTCGGTGCCATGGGCTTCACGTTCCAGTTCATCACCCTGGCCGGCTTCCACGCCCTGAACTACTCGATGTTCGATCTCGCCCACGGCTACGCCCGTGAAGGCATGAGCGCCTACGTCGAACTCCAGGAAAAGGAATTCGCCTCCGAGTCCCGCGGCTACACCGCCACCAAGCACCAGCGCGAAGTCGGCACCGGCTACTTCGACGACATCGCTACTGCGCTCAACCCGAACGCATCCACCCTCGCCCTCGTGGGATCCACCGAAGAGGGCCAGTTCCACTAACCAACACGCCCAGGTGAGCTGTTCGCTTCGCTCACCACAGGGCACGACGGCGGCACTCACCGCCATCGGCCGGGAAGGGGAATCCGGAAGCGTGCGTAAAAGGGGCCCTGTCCCGGACGTCGGCCGAGCCCCGCGAGGCCATGCGGCCGGGACGGGGAATAGCACGCGGAGGATTTCTCTTCCCGGCCCCACCAACCCAGGCAAGTGCCGCCGTCGAACCTCTTCTTAGGAGTTTTGAAATGAACAGCTTCACTGACAACTTCACTATTAATGGCATCACGATCACCGCTCAGCCCATTTGCCGTCAGAACGAGGTTTTGACGCCGGACGCCCTTGAGTTCATCGGCAAGTTGCACCGGGCTACGGCTGATCGTCGTCAGGAGCTGATGCAGGCACGGCACGCCCGCCGGAACCAGATTTCCAGCGGCCAGGATCCCCGTTTCCTCCCGCAGACCGAGGGCATCCGGAATGACCCGTCGTGGCGGGTCGCTCCGCCGGCTCCGGGTCTGGAGGACCGCCGCGTGGAGATCACGGGTCCGGTGGATAAGAAGATGACCATCAACGCCCTGAACTCGGGTGCGAAGGTCTGGCTCGCTGACATGGAAGACTCCTCGACGCCGACGTGGCGCAACGTGATCCAGGGGCAGCTGAACCTGACGGATGCTTTGGAGCGCCGCATTGATTTCACGTCCCCGGAGGGCAAGGAGTACAAGCTCAAGGCTGCCGAGGACCTGCCCACCATCGTGGTCCGTCCGCGTGGCTGGCACCTGCCGGAGAAGCACATGCTGGTTGATGGAAAGCCGATCGCGGGTGGCATCGTGGACTTCGGTTTGTTCTTCTTCCACAACGCCCGCCGACTGCTGGCCCAGGGCAAGGGACCGTACTTCTACCTGCCGAAGATCGAGAACCACCTCGAAGCCCGCCTGTGGAACGACATCTTCGTCCTGGCCCAGGACCTGCTCGGCATCCCGCAGGGCACCATCCGCGCCACGGTGCTGATCGAAACCATCACGGCCGCGTTTGAGATGGAAGAGATCCTGTACGAACTGCGGGACCACGCCTCAGGTTTGAACGCTGGCCGATGGGACTACATCTTCTCCCTGATCAAGAACTTCCGTACCCGCGGACCGCGCTTCGTACTCCCGGACCGCGGCCAGGTGACCATGACGCAGCCGTTCATGCGTGCCTACACCGAACAACTCGTGCGGGCTTGCCACCGCCGCGGCGCCATGGCGATCGGCGGTATGGCTGCTGCTGTTCCGAACCGCAAGGACGAGGCCGCTAACCTGGCATCGTTTGAGAAGGTCCGTGCGGACAAGACCCGCGAAGCCAACGACGGCTTCGATGGTTCGTGGGTTGCCCACCCGGACCTCGTGCCGGTCTGCCGCGAAGTTTTTGACTCAGTTCTCGGCGACCGTCCCAACCAGCTGGAGCGCTCCCGCGAAGACGTCACCCCCGACGACCGCGCCCTGATCGACATCGCCAGCACCGAGGGCACCATCACCGAGGCCGGCGTTCGCCTGAACATCGAGGTAGGCATCCGCTACATCGAGTCCTGGCTCCGCGGCAACGGGGCTGTGGCCATCCACAACCTGATGGAAGACGCCGCCACCGCCGAGATCTCGCGGTCCCAGCTGTGGCAGTGGATCCACTCCCACGCCATCACCGACAACGGCGACATCATTACCCGCGAATGGGTGGAAGACATGCTGGACGAGGAATTCGCCCGGCTGGAACGCTTCGACGGAGACCGCTTCGCCGACGCCCGTGCCATCTTCGAAGAAGTGACCCTGGCCGAGGAATTCCCCACCTTCCTGACGATCCCGGCCTACGCCCGTTTCCTCACCGAGGCCCGTGAAGAGGCCACGGAAGAGGAACTCGTCGCCGCCTAGGTGCATTGACCTGAAAAGGTAGCGACAAACCAAGCCCCGACGCTGGGCTGCCTGCACTCTTCGCAACAAGTGACCCCGATGGTCGGGGAGGCAGCCCAGCAGCGGGGCTTTTCCATGCCACCGGCGGCCAGCTCACTCCATTTCGATGGTTAGCTGCACACCATGCCGTGCGCACGGCACGTCTCGCAGCGCACCCCCGAATCGGTAGCCCACGGAGACGGCCCCACCCGCCCATTCGATGGCCCGCTGCACACAAGACGATTCCTACCGTCTACTGCGCGGCCAGCCCCCGAATCGGGCAAGCGCATCGGACACACCCCGACGGCGGTCTCCCACCTACCGCTGCCAACTCGCTCCATTTCGATGGTTGGCTGCACACCATGCCGTGCGCACGGCACGTTCGGCAGCGCACCCCCGAAACGGGCAGCGAATGGAGACGGGCCCGCCCGCCCATTCGATGGCTTGCTGCACACAAGACGATTCCTACCGTCTACTGCGCAGCCAGCCCCCGAATCGGGCAAGCGCATCGGACACACCCCGACGGCGGTCTCCCACCTACCGCTGCCAACTCGCTCCATTTCGATGGCTGGCTGCACACCATGCCGTGCGCACGGCACATTCCGCAGCGATCCCCCGAATCGGCCAACGAACGGAGACGGCCCCGCCCACCCATTCGATGGCTTGCTGCGCGCTAGACGCTTCCTCGGTATATATCAAGCTGTTTGTGACAGCGGGGTGGGTTGTTTATGGTTGATGCCGGCCCGGGGAGGGACTCCGGGTGCGGTGGGCCTGCGGCGGTAGCGGTGTGGGTTGCGGGGCGTAGCAGGCATCGAGTGTTGTTTGCCGTTGCCGGCGTGCTTGCTCGACCAGTCAGTAGTGGACGGTGTCTGGGGTGTAGTAGTTCAGGCCGCTGTGGCGGTGGTTGGTGTTGTAGTCCGTGAAGAACGCCGCCATGTAGTCGCGTGCGTGCTGGAGGTCCTGGAAGCGTTGTGGAAAGTCCAGGCAGTATTTGACGGTCTTGAACAGGGATTCCGAGTAGGGGTTGTCGTCGGAGACCCGTGGCCGGGAGTAGGACAGGGTGATGCCCAGGGCCCTTGCGAGGTCCAGGGTGGTTCCTGCCCGCATGGGGCCGCCGTTGTCGGCGTGGAGCACTGCAGGGCAGCGCTCGTTATCGGCCACCGCGTTCCGGATTAACGTTGCGGCCAGGGCTGCGGATTCGGTGTACTCGACGCGATGGCCGACGACCCTGCGCGAGAATACGTCCATGATTGTGTAGAGCTTGTAGGTGTGTTTTCCGGGGGCCGTGGAGCATCGTGATGTCCCAGCTCCAGAGTTGGTTGGGAGCCGTGGCTTCAAGGACTGGCTTGACCCGGGCGGGGCCGGTTCCGCCGCGTTGGGCGCGGCGGTCTCCGTTTTGTCCATGGCTGGCCACGATCCGGTGGGCTGCGGCGATCGAGAATGAACAGTGGCCTTTATCGAGCATCCGGTAGTAGGCCTGGGTGACTGACAGGTTCCCGTAGTCCTGGGAGTTGAGCAGTTCCATGAACTCCTCGGATTCGGCCGGTGTGATCCGGTTTGGGTAGGCCCGGTCGGCTTGAGGGACACTGATCCCTGCCCGGACCGGCGGGTTCAGGTGCCGGTACCAGGTGGTGCGGTGCAGACCCACTAAAGCGCAGGCCTTCACCGCTGACCAGCCAGCAGCCACGAGCTTCCCGGCGAAGCTCAGGGTGACGTCTTTCCAGGCTTTGACGTCAACCATTCCGGGCGCTGGGGCTCGGGTTCCTTCAGTTCCGGATCCGTTGCCGCTGCGCTCTTGGCCATGGCGTCCAAGAGCGCGGAAGCTTTTCCCAGGATGTCCACCGCGGCCTCGGATCGGGCCAGCTTGGCTTTGAGGACCTCGTTCTCTTTCAGGACCTGTTTGAGCAGTCTCTTATCGTGTTCGCGCAATCGATGATCCTCTCTGCCTTGCTTGCTGCGGGATCTGAGCTCCCCAGTCTCGCGCTGTTGGACCCAGAGGCGAATGGTGTTATCACCGATGCCCACGGCCCGGCAGAACGCAATCCGGGAACCACGCTCGAGGCACTTGTCGTACTCATCCAGAATCGCGTGCTTTTGATCGAGAGTGAAGTGGCTCCGCTTCGTACGACGGGGAGGAACAATAAAATCCATGACGGACCTTTCCCTGCCGCGTGTATCACCTGGTGGGAACAGCAAACCTGTCACACAACAGCCTGACACACACGGTCCTACCGTCTAATGCGCAGCCATCCCCCGAATCGGGCGCAACACCGCGGCACAGCCCGACGGCGGCCCCCAGCTACCGCTGCCGGGCCACCCAGCGCACGGACAACGTAACGCACACACAGAACGCGAGCACCGAACCCAGGAGCACCAGCAGCGGCACAGTCCAGCCGCTGGACACAGCGTGGACGTAGCCGATGACCGTTGGCGCCAAGGCTGCAACCAAATAGCCCACACCCTGCACAACTGCGGACATTTTCCCCGCGGCCGCTTGGGAGTGCGCGAACTTGATGATGGCGATGAACACGACCGTGATGCCGCCACCCTGCGCAACGCCGCCCATCGAAGACCACATCCACCACAAACCGGGTGCCAGCAGCAAGCCCACGGGAACCGTTAGCCATAACGCACTCAAGGTGACGGCCACCGTCGTCGTACTCGCAAAGCGGGCCAAGAGCGGTACTCCCAGCCCGCCCACGATCGCGAAGATCTGGAACAGTGATGACCCGGCGCCGGCCTCGGCGGCGCCCATCCCGAGCTCGTCGGACAGGAAGGTCGGCAGCCACGCCGTGATGCCGTAGTACGAGAACGCCTGGCCCGCGAAGCCAATCGTCAGGCCCACGGTGAGCCAGCCCACTCCAGCAACCGCAGCGGATGCAGAACGGTCGGGCGCAGGAACCGCAGCCGGAACCAGCGCGCGCCGGAATCCAACAGTCGGTATCCAGAACAGGATGGCTGCCAACGCCAGAAGGGCGCTCGCGGCCAAGGAAAGCCGCCAGCCCATCCATTCAGCGAGCGGCGCAGTAGCCACGGATGTAAGGAACGATCCGATATTCAAGGCGGCCGTGTAGACGCCCATCGCGGTAGCTTGGCGCCGTGGAGCAAAGTCCCTGCGAATGATGAGCGGCACGGCGATATTGCCGATGGTAATAGCCACCCCGATGATGACCGTCCCCACCATCACCGGCACGCCACCGCCGCTGGACCGGATCACGACGCCGGCCAGTACGCCAAGCAGCGTGAGCATCACCGCGAATTCGGCACCGAGCCGCCGGCCAGCCAAGGAGGCCAACGGCGAGGCCAGCGAAAAACAGAGCACAGGGATGCCAGTCAACAGGCCGAGTTCAACAGGTGAGAATCCCAGGTCGGCCTGCAGGGAACCCACCACGGGGGCCACTGCTACGAACGGCCCTCGCATGTTGAGCGCGATCAGGCCAATGCAGGCGAGGATCAACCAACCCCGGGGAACTTTCGCGAGGAACTGGCTCATGGGGTGTGCTGGAAGGTGGCGGGAAACGTTTTCATCACTTTCATTGCTATCACGCCATCACCGGCCATCCCGTCACAAAAGGCGCCTATCCCGCTGCTTGGAGCGTGGCTTCAATCACTGCCGGCGACAGCACATACTGCGTCACCATCTGACTGGCGCCCAGGATTGCGGCGCGATCACCGGCCATGGAAATACCGATCCGCAGGTGCGTCGTGGCCAACGGCAGCGAACGCCGGTACACAACCTCGCGAATGCCGGCAACGAGGTGTTCGCCAGCCTCTCCCACGCTGCCGCCGATGATGATCATGGACGGATTGAGCAGGTTGACCACCGTGGCCAGCACATCGCCGACGTCCCGTCCCGCCTGCCGGAGAGCCTGGATGGCCTGCAAATTTCCTTCGCCCACCAGACGTAGAACGTCAGCGCCCGTGGCGGCTTCGAGACCTTGAGCCTTGAGTTGACGTGCGACGGCGGGACCTGAGGCGAGCGCTTCGAGGCACCCGTAGTTGCCGCAGCGGCAAAGGACGTCGTCGCCACGGGGCACCCGGACGTGGCCGAGGTCCCCCGCAGTGCCATTGGCGCCGCGCTGTAGCTGTCCACTGCTTATGATGCCTGCGCCGATGCCAGTGGCCACTTTGATGAACAGGAAATTCTCGTGGTCGGGCCAGTATGCGGTACGTTCGCCGAGCGCCATGATGTTGACGTCGTTGTCCACCAGCACGGGAACTGGCAGCGAGCGCTGGACGTAAGGGACGACGTCGAATCCATCCCAGCCGGGCATGATGGGCGGCTTGACCGGCCGTCCGGTCGCGTGTTCCACGGGGCCGGGCAGTCCGATGCCAATGCCGGCGAGGTCGCCAAGTTCGCGCCCGGCTTCCGTCAGCAGCTCACGTCCGGCGTTGATGACCTGGCCAAGCACGACGTCGGGGCCCTCGGCGACTTCCTGCGTGAGCCTGCGTTCGGCGAGGACGCTTCCACCGAGGTCGGTGACGGCAACAATCACGTGGGTCGCTCCGACGTCGACGGCCAGGACCACGCGCGCGGCGGGGTTGAAGGCAAAGCGCGACGGCGGCCTGCCGCCACTGGATGTGGCCTCCCCGGCAGGCCCTACGAGGCCGGATCCGATCAGGGCGTCGATGCGGGAAGCGACGGTGGAGCGGGCGAGTCCTGTGGTGAGGGCAAGTTCAGCACGAGTCCGGGCTTGGCCGTCCCGGAGGAGCTGGAAGAGGTCCCCGGCACGTGAAAGGTTACCGGCGTCCTGCGCGGGGGCGTCTTTTCCGCCGTGGTGTCCGGGTGCTGAGGTCATGCCATTAGTGAAGCACGATTGCTTATGCGTGTCATGCAGCAGAAGTTTGTCGGCCATATTTCAACTTTTGCTTGACGCTCGGCAAAAGTCCCCCTAGGTTGTGAGGAGCAGCACATCACCCCCTTGGATGTCGTAAATCAACGGCATCAATTTGCCTCCACCCACAACGACGAGGAGAGACAGTGTCATATTCGATCCAGCTCTACACGGTCCGAAAGGCCCTTGAAGAGGATCTGGCGGGAACCATCCAGCGCTTGGCCGAGATCGGCTTCACCATGGTTGAGCCATACCGTTTCGTTGCCAAGGCCGAAGAACTCAAGCAGGCATTGACGGAGAACAACCTCACCGCTCCGTCCGGCCACGCTCCTTTGCTCAGCGATGACCAGGACGCAATCTTTGCTGCTGCAAAGCACTTGGGCATCGGAACTGTTATTGACCCGCATGTCCCGATCGAGCGCTGGAACACGATCGAAGACATCAAAGCAACCGCGGAACAGCTCAACGCGGCTGCCGCCAAGGGATCCGAATACGGTGTCCGCGTCGGTTATCACAACCACTGGTGGGAAGTTGAGTCCGTCATTGACGGCAAAACGGCAATCGAACACTTGGCCGACCACCTCAACCCCGAGGTCGTCCTTGAATTGGACACGTACTGGGCTGCAGTCGGTGGTCAGAATCCCGCCGAACTCCTGGCCCGGCTTGGTGATCGGGTCAAGTTCATCCACATCAAGGACGGTCCCGTAACCCCCGATCCGTCGAGCCAGCTCGCCGTTGGTGCTGGCCAGATGCCTATTTGGGACGTACTGAACGCTGCCGGATCACTTGAAGCAGCGGTCGTGGAACTGGACGACTTCCAAGGCGACATGTTCGACGCCGTGGAAGACAGCTACAACTACCTCAGCGCCGGGAAGGTGTCCGCATGAGCCACGCAGCAGGAGCGGCCTTTGGTTCTCTGATGTCAACCCCCTTAGGTTCAGGTCCCGTGGGCGTGGGCATCATCGGCGCAGGTGTCATCAGCAAGCAGTACCTCGACAACCTCACAAGCTTCCCCGATGTTCGCGTTGTGGCGATCGGTGACTTGTTCGAAGAGGCCGCAGCCACCCGCGCCAGCGAGTACGGCATCCCCGTACACGGTGGCATCGATGCTGTCCTCGGCCACCCGGAGGTGGAGATTGTCATCAACCTGACCATCCCCGCCGCTCACGTGGAAGTTGCCACGCAGGCTGTCAACGCAGGCAAGCACGTTTGGAGCGAAAAGCCCTTCTCCTTGGACCGCGAAAGTGGCTTGGGCCTGCTGAAGGCCGCGGACGCAGCCGGCGTCAGGCTCGGTTGCGCACCGGACACGTTCCTCGGCGCCGGCCTCCAAACTGCCCGCCGGATGATCGAACGCGGTGACATTGGCACTCCCCTGACTGCGCTGACCTTGATGCAGTCCCCGGGCCCGGAATCCTGGCACCCGAATCCTGCTTTCCTCTTCCAGGACGGCGCCGGCCCTCTGTTCGACATCGGCCCCTACTACCTGACCACGCTCGTGCAGACCTTTGGCAGCATCCGCAAGGTAGGCGCTTTCGGTTCCAAGTCCCGCGAAACACGCGTGATCGGCTCGGGTCCCAAGGCCGGCGAGACGTTCGACGTCACAGTCCCTACGCACGTCAGCTCCATCCTGGAGTTCGAGAACGGTGAGTCTGCCCAGAGCATCTTCAGCTTCGATTCCCCGCTCAAGCGCGCAGGGTTCGTGGAGATCACGGGTTCCGAGGCCACCATCGCTTTGCCGGACCCGAACAACTTCGACGGCGACATCAGGATTTGCGCGCTCGGTTCCGACGATTGGACAACCGTCCCTTCAATTGGCTCAACTGCCAGCCGTGGCGCGGGCGTCCTGGAAATGGCCCGCGCCATCCGTGAGGGCCGGCCGCACCGCGCCCAAGGTGAACTTGCGTTCCACATCCTGGACACCATGGCCTCCATCGCAGAGTCAATCGACAACCGGGCCTTCGTGGATGTGGAAAGTTCCGCAGCACAGGTCCCTGCGCTGCCCGAGGATTGGGATCCCACGGCAGCAACGCTTTCAGCCTAGTTTCAGCCAGCACCAGCTCGACGACGAGAAAACCGGAGCATCATGAAGAATCCCCTGAAAGTCCTTTCGGCGGTTGCCGCGACGGCAGCCTTGGCACTGGGTCTCAGCGCCTGCGGTGGCGGTAGCACCCCACAGGCAAGCAGCGACACCATCACCTACTGGGCATCGGACCAAGGCAACAGCCTGGACGACACCGCAGCCAAGCTGAAGCCCACGCTCGACCGTTTTACGGAAAAGACGGGAGTAAAGGTACAGCTGGAAGTCATCAGCTGGACTGACCTCTACAACCGCATTCTCACTGCCGTCACCAGTGGCGACGGCCCCGACGTCCTCAACATCGGAAACACGTGGGCTGTGACCCTTCAGGAGACGGGCGCCTTTGAACCCGTGGAAGGTGAACTTCTGGAGGCCGTTGGCGGCAAGGACCGCTTCCTGAAGACCAGCTGGTCAACCGGTGGCGCGGAAGGCAAGACCCCCACGTCTGTGCCGCTCTACGGCTTGGCCTACAACATGTATTACAACACCAAGCTGTTCAAGGAAGCCGGCATCGAGAAGGCCCCCACGACGTGGGACGAGTTTGTAGCCGATGCCAAGAAGCTCACCAAGGACACCAACGGTGACGGCAAACCTGATCAGTGGGGCTTCACCGCAGCCGGGGCATCCGTTTCCGCCAACTCGCACCAAGCGTTCGTTCGTGGCCTGCAAAACGGCGGCACCTTGTTCGACGGTGACGGAAAGCCCACCTTCGACAGCGATCCCCAGGTAGAGGGAGTCAAGCAGTTCGTGGACTTGATGGCCACGGACAAGGTGATGTCGCCGTCGGACGCTGAACTGAGCCAAGGCAGCCAAAAGGTGGACAACCTCATCAACGGCAAGGCCGCCATGATGTTCGACCAGAGCCCGCTGAAGAACTTTGCGGCGCGCGACTTCAAGGACTGGGGCGTAGCCCCGATCCCCATGATGACCGCCGGAGCTACCGGTGAGCGTGGCACACAGAGCCACGTGGCCGGTATCAACCTCAGCGTCTTCAAGAACAGCGGCAACAAGGCAAACGCCATCAAGCTTGCCGCGTTCCTGACCAGCGACGAAGAGCAGATTGCCCTGAACAAGGCCTATTCCTCGCTGCCGGTAGTCACTGCGGCGTCGAGCGATGCAGCCTTCCAGACTGAAGAAGTCAAGGCCAAGAACGACGCCCTGGCCAACCACTCCCTGCCCATGCCGCTGATCGCGAAAGAGGGTCAGATGGAGACCCTCACCGGCACGGCAATCAAGAACCTCTTTGCCAAGGCGGCAACGGGAACTGTTTCCGAAGACGACATCCGGGCGGCCCTCAAGGACGCCAACAACCAGATGGCCGCGGCCCAGTAACCAAGCCTCATGAGCGGGGACGCCACCACAACGTGGGCGTCCCCGCTCCGGCAAAGGAGTTTCCATGTCCCATTCAGCATTGGACAGCGGCCCGGCCGCTGCAGGCAGCCCCGCTGCCATTGATCCCGAGCCCGGCCAACCACGGGCCGCAAGCACACCGCCGGTACGTAAACGGCGTCGCTCATTCCTCCCCTACGGCTTGATCCTTCCGGCCGCGATCCTTGAGCTCCTGATCCACATCGGACCGATGCTCCTTGGCATCTGGATCGCGTTCATCTCCCTGACGCAGCTCAACCTCACCAACTGGCTCAACGCACCGTTCGTTGGGCTCCAGAACTTCATCAACGGCCTCAACCCGGACAGCACCATCGGTCAGGCCTTCTTCAGCACGGTTGGCCGCACGCTGGGGTACACCATCCTGGTGGTCGGCTTCTCCTGGGTGCTCGGCATGGCAGGCGCGGTTTTCCTCTCCTCCAACTTCAAGGGACGCGCTCTTCTTCGCACGTTCTTCCTGGTCCCCTACGCACTCCCGGCCTACGTGGGAACCATTGCCTGGGCCTTCATGTTCAACCAGCGCGACGGCGCAGTGAACCAAATCCTCGTGGACACCCTCCACCTCTTCGGCGACGAACGCCCCTTCTGGCTGCTGGGCCAGAACTCCTTCGGAGCCATGGTGATTGTGAACGTGTGGCAGTTGTGGCCCTTCGCGTTCCTCATGCTGATGGCGGCCCTGCAGAACGTTCCCACTGACGTCTATGAGGCAGCGGCCATTGACGGCGCCACACTCTGGCAGCAGTTCCGGCGCATCACGTTGCCCATGGTCCGCCCGGCCAACGGTGTGCTGCTCATGGTGATGTCGCTGTGGACCTTCAACCAGTTCAACGTCCCCTTTGTCCTGTTTGGAGCCACGTCTCCCAAGGAAGCCACCCTTATTTCCCCTTTGATCTACCAAAACTCCTTCGGCAGTTGGAACTTCGGTCTGGGCGGCGCGATGAGCGTGCTCCTGCTGATCGCCTTGTTCATTGCCTCCGCTTTCTACATCCGCATGGTGCTGCCCAAGGGAGCCGACAATGATTGAGACACGCAACTTCCGGATCCTCAGGAACATAGTCCTGACCATCCTGTCCCTCTGGGTGGCGGTCCCGCTCTTCGTCGTGGTTTCCACATCGCTGAAACCCCTCAAGGACGTCTCCGGACTCTTCCAGTGGATTCCCCGCGAAATCACGGCATCACCATATCTGGACATCTGGACCACGGTTCCGCTGGCCAAGTACTTCCAGAACAGCCTCATCATCACCGTCTGCGCAACAGCGTGCTCAGTGACAGTCGCCGTCCTTGCCGCCTACGCCATTGCGCGCTTGCAGTTCAAAGGAAAGCGCGCTTTCAGCCTGACTGTCCTCTCTACCCAGATGTTCCCTGGCATCCTGTTCCTCCTGCCGCTGTACCTGATCTTCACGCAGATCCGCAACATGACCGGCTTGCAGCTGCAGGGCTCCTACCTCGGGCTGATCATCACGTACATGACGTTCACTCTGCCTTTCGCCATCTGGATGCTGAGCGGCTACTTTGCCTCGATTCCCAAGGAACTGGAAGAGGCCTCGATGATCGATGGCACTGGCAGGATGGGAGCACTGTTCCGTGTGATCCTCCCTGTTGCCAAGCCGGGCATCATCGCGGTGGCCGTGTATTCGTTCATCTCCGCGTGGGGCGAGGTTTTGTTCGCATCCGTGCTGACCAACGAATCCACAAAAACACTGTCCCTGGGGCTCAAGGCCTACGCCAGCGAGTCGGATGTTTTCTGGAACCAACTCATGGCTGCTTCGGTTGTGGTCAGCCTGCCCGTTTTGATCGGCTTCATCCTGGTGCAAAAACACTTGGTGGCAGGGCTGTCGTCAGGAGCAGTTAAGTAGGTTCACTGTTAAGTGGAAGCAACACCCAAGTACGAGCAACACCGTTATCCGGACGATCACCGAGAAGGCATCCATGTCGTATTCACTTCAGCTCTACACCGTTCGCAACGCCATCCAGGAAGACCTGCCTGGGACCATCAAGAAGGTTGCCGAGATCGGCTTCACGCAGGTTGAGCCGTACAACTTCGTGGCCACCGCCAAGGAACTCGGCGCCGCTTTAAAGGAGAACGGCCTTACCGCTCCTTCCGGGCACGCACCGCTTTTGAGCCAGGACCAGGACGAGATTTTCGCTGCGGCCAAGGAACTGGGCATCACCACTGTGATTGATCCCTTCCTTCCGGCCGAGCACTGGCAGGACGCCGAAACCATCCAAGACACGGCCGAAGCGCTGAACGCGGCAGCGAAGAAGGGCGCTGAGTACGGCATCCGCGTCGGCTACCACAACCACGCCTGGGAGCTGGAGTCCACCATCGAAGGCCAGACCGCCTTGGAGTACTTTGAGGGACTGCTGGATCCGGAACTCGTCCTTGAGGTGGACACGTACTGGGTTGCCGTGGGGGGTCAAGACCCCGTGGAACTCCTGACCCGCCTGGGTGAAAGAGTGAAACTCATCCACATCAAGGACGGACCGGCCACCACGGATACCAAGGCCCAACAGCCCGCCGGCCAGGGAAGCATCCCGGTCCTGGACATCATCGCCGCAGCCCAGTCCCTGGAAGTTGGCGTGGTGGAGTTCGACGACTACTCCGGCGATATTTTTGAGGGCATCACCGAGAGCCTGAGGTATTTGACGGCTGCGGCAAGCGTTCAGGCGGCCGAAGGAACTATTTCCGAGGAGGCAGGGGCATGAGTTTCACACCTTCAACCCGCAAGGGTCCCGTTGGCATCGCGGTCATCGGTGCGGGCAATATCAGCAAGCAGTATCTGGATAACATCACCACGTTCCCGGACGTGAAGGTCCTCGTGATCGCAGACCTCTTCGTCGAGGCCGCCGAGGCGCGGGCCAAGGAATACGGGATCCCCGAATTCGGTGCGCCCGAGCTGGCACTGAACCATCCCGACGTCGAGATCATCGTGAACCTGACCATCCCGGCGGCGCACGTCGAGGTTGCCACGGCCGCGGTCAAGGCCGGCAAGCACGTCTGGACGGAGAAGCCGTTCTCCCTGGACCGTGAGTCCGGGCTTGGCTTGTTGAAGGTAGCCGACGCTGCTGGGATGCGGCTTGGTACCGCGCCTGATACGTTCCTGGGCGCCGGGCTACAGACCGCCCGTAGGATCATCGAGCGCGGGGACATCGGCACCCCGTTGACGGGAATGACCACGTTCCAGACGCCAGGCCCGGAATCCTGGCACCCGAACCCGGCGTTCTTGTTCCAGCACGGCGCAGGCCCGTTGTTCGACATGGGCCCGTACTACCTCACAGCCCTCATCCAGACTTTCGGCTCGGTCCGTAAGGTGGCCGCCGTCGGCTCCTCCGCCAAGGCGACCCGGATCATTGGTTCCGGTCCAAAGGCCGGGGAGGAATTCGCCGTCGAGGTCCCTACACACGTCTCCGCGATGGCACAGTTCGAAAGCGGCGCGTCGTCGCACAGCGTGTTCTCCTTCGAGTCCCCGCGCCTGCGGATGGGCTTCGTGGAAATCACCGGCTCCGAGGCCACGCTCTCGCTGCCTGACCCGAACTATTTCGACGGCGACCTCAAGCTCTGGCGCCCCGGGGCGGAAGAACCCGAGATCATCCCGGCCACCGGACCGGCCAACGGCCGCGGTCTGGGCGTGCTGGACATGGCCCGTGCCCTGCGCTCAGGCGCCCCGCACCGCGCCACCGGCGAACTGGCCTATCACGTACTGGACACGATGGTCTCGATTTCCGAATCCGTGGAATCGGGCTCCTTCGTAGACGTCACCAGCAACGCGCCCACCTCCGAACCAGTCCCGGAGGACTGGGCGCCGGAAACCGCAACACTCCAGGCAACCGCAACTCCGTAAGTAACGAGGAACCACACCATGAGCACCCCCGCCCACACTGACCAGAGCCAGGGCAACCAGCAACCTACCCGCACCTTGGGGGTCGCCGCGATCGGCTATGCCTTCATGGGTAAAGCCCACTCGAACGCGTGGCGGAATGTGGCCAGCTTCTTCGACGTCCCGGCCTTCGAGCAAAAGGTGCTCGTCGGCCGGGACGCGGATGCCGTCGCGGAAGCCGCGGCAAAGTACGGTTGGACCGAGTCCGCCACCGACTGGCGGTCCGTCATTGAGCGGGACGACGTCCACATTGTCGATATCTGCGCCCCAGGCTGGATGCACGCCGAAATCGCCATCGCCGCCCTCCAGGCCGGCAAACACGTCCTGGTGGAAAAGCCGCTGGCGAACACGATCGCCGAGGCAGAAGCCATGACCACTGCCGCCGCGGCCGCCCGCGCGAAGGGCGTGCAGTCGATGATCGGCTTCAACTACCGCCGCGTCCCAGCCCTGGCCCTTGCACGCGAACTCATCGCCGAAGGCCGCCTCGGCACCGTCCGCCACGTCCGGGCCGCTTACCTGCAGGACTGGCTCTCCGACGCCGAATCCCCCATGACCTGGCGGCTCCGCAAGGAAACCGCCGGCTCCGGAGCGCTGGGCGACATCGCCTCGCACGCCATCGACCAAGTCCTGTTCCTCCTGGGTGATGCCGTCACCGAGGTCACGGGCCGCCTCCACACTTTCGTGACTCGCCGCCCCGGGGCGAATGGCCCCGAAGATGTCACGGTCGACGACGCCGCCTGGGCCACGCTCACCCTCGCCTCCGGAGCAATCGCCTCGGTGGAAGTCAGCCGGGTAGCGACCGGCCAGAAGAACTCCCTCAAGCTTGAGATATACGGCGACAAGGGCACCATCCTGTTCGACCTCGAAGCGCTGAACGAGCTCGGATTCCTGGACGCCACCGCACCAGTCCGCGAACAGGGCTTCCGCCGGATCCTCGTCAACGAACCCGAGCACCCCTACCTCGAAGCGTGGTGGCCGCAGGGTCACATCATCGGCTGGGAACACACCTTCACGCACCAGATCCGGGACTTTCTGCTGGCCATTCGGGACGGCAGCCAGCCCTCGCCGTCGTTCGAAGAAGGCCTGAACGTCCAGCATGTGCTCGCTGCCATCGAAGAATCCGCGGCGGCCAAAAGCTCACTGATCCAGCTTCACACCACCTCCCTAAACACCACCACCACTGAAGGAGCCTGACATGCCCCGCCCGTACACCCTGTTCACCGGCCAGTGGGCCGACCTCCCCTTCGAGGAAGTCGCGCGCCTCGCCTCGGGCTGGGGCTACGACGGCCTGGAAATCGCCGTCTCCGGAGACCACCTGGACGCCTGGCGCTGGGACGAACCCGGCTACGTCGAATCCAAACTCGCCGTCCTTGAAAAGTACAACCTGAAGGTCTGGGCCATCTCCAACCACCTCAAAGGCCAGGCCGTGTGCGATGACCCCATCGACTTCCGCCACGAAGCAATCGTCGGGTCCAAAGTCTGGGGTGACGGGGAGCCCGAAGGCGTCCGTCAACGCGCCGCCGAAGAAATGAAACACACCGCCCGGCTCGCCCGCGCATTGGGGGTCGACACCGTGGTGGGGTTCACCGGCTCCTCCATCTGGCAGTACGTCGCCATGTTCCCGCCCGTCCCCGAAAAAGTCATCGACGCTGGCTACCAGGACTTCGCCGACCGGTGGAACCCCATCCTGGACGTCTTCGACGAATGCGGGGTCCGCTTCGCCCACGAAGTCCACCCCTCCGAGATCGCCTACGACTACTGGACCACCGTGCGGACCCTCGAAGCGATCGGCCACCGGCCCGCGTTCGGCCTGAACTGGGACCCCTCCCACTTCATGTGGCAAGGCATCGACCCCGTGTCTTTCATCTGGGACTTCAAGGACCGGATCTACCACGTGGACTGCAAGGACACCAAGCTCCGCCCCACCGGCCGCAACACCGTCCTGGGTTCCCACCTGCCCTGGGGCGACCCGCGCCGCGGCTGGGACTTCGTCTCCGCCGGACGAGGCGACGTGCCCTGGGAATCCTCCTTCCGGGCACTGGCCGCGATCGGCTACAACGGCCCCATCAGCATCGAATGGGAAGACGCCGGAATGGATCGCCTCCACGGCGCCCCCGAAGCCCTCGCCGCCCTGAAGAAATACGACTTCCCCGCCTCCCAAACCAGCTTCGACGCCGCCTTCAGCAGCAAGGACTAGTTCAGCAGCAAGGACCAGGAAAGGACCGACGTGATCCGCACCCTTCAATCCGGCCAGCGCTGCGAGGTGTGGATCGCGTCGGTCAGTGGGGAGTCGGCACTGCTCTACACCACCGATGACCTTCTTCTCGAAGCGCCCAACTGGACCCTGGAGGGAAGCTCACTCATCCTCAACGGGGATGGCAAGCTATGGCGTTTCGATCTCGACGCAGGCTCTCTGGAACCTATCTCCCTCACTGGGGTCCCGGACCTGAACAACGACCACGTCCTGGCACCTGACGGCCAGGGCATCTTCGTCTCCGCGAACGACGGCCACATCTACCGTGCTTTACTGAGCGGCGGACCGGTCACGCGCATCACCGACGACGACGGCTCCTTCCATTTCCTCCACGGCGTCAGCCCGGACGGCAAGGAGCTGGCGTATGTGGGGATCGAAGCGGGAGACTTCACGCAGCCAGGTCGCCTGATGACCATAGCGTCCGACGGCGGCGCCAGCGCCAGCGTGGATGTCGGCCGCTTTGATGTGGGCCCAGGCCACTGCGACGGGCCGGAATACTCGCCCGATGGGGAATGGCTTTACCTGAACACGGAGTCCTTTTCGACCACACAGGGTCACGCCCAGCTCGCCCGGGTTCGCGTGGACGGCACTGGCCTCGAACGGCTCCTCGAATCCGAAACAGTCGACTGGTTCCCGCATCTCTCCCCCGATGGCAGGTACGCCAGCTACATTCGGTTCCCCAGCGGAACCGCAGGACACCCCGCGGACCTGCGGGTCGCCGTCGTGCTTGTTTCTACAGACGACTGGGCCACGCCGCTGCATACATGGCCACTTTTCGGTGGCCAAGGTAGCCTCAACGTCAACAGCTGGTCGCCGGACTCCCGGCGTTTTGCGTATGTGGCCTACCCGCTTTCTGACTCGACGAAGGACTAAGCACGTGACCCTCAGCAATGGCACCTCCGACGGAACAATCCGCTGGGGCATCCTCGGCACAGGATTTATTGCCGGACTCCAGACGCAGGACCTGAAAGAGAACGGCTTTACCGTGCAGGCTGTGGGCTCGCGCTCATTGGAGTCCAGCAAAGCATTCGCTGAGCTGCATGGAGTGATGACCGCCCACGACAGCTACGAGGACTTGGTGGCAGACCCGCTGGTTGACGTGGTCTACATCGCTACGCCGCACCCCTTCCATCATGCCAACGCACTCTTGGCCCTGAATGCCGGAAAGCACGTGCTGGTGGAGAAGGCCTTCACAATGAACGCCCGCGAAGCCCAAGAGATCGTGGATCTGGCCGAGTCAAAAGGGCTTGTGGCCCTGGAAGCCATGTGGACGCGCTTCCTCCCGCACATGGTGCGCATCCGCGCACTCATCCAGGAAGGCACCATCGGCGAGGTCCGGAAGGTGGTTGCCAGCCACAACCAGAGCCTTCCCAAGGACCCTGCCCACCGGCTCAACGATCCCGCCCTGGGCGGTGGAGCGTTGCTGGACCTGGGCATCTACCCGATCTCCTTTGCCTTCGACATCCTTGGTACGCCTGCCGTAATCCGGGCAAGCGCCTCCATGTCGGCCACGGGCGTGGACAGGCAAACGGCGGCGATCTTCGAGTACGCCGACGGGCAACAGGCCATTGTGGACTGTGAGCTCGACGCCGCCAGCGCCAACCGCGCCATGGTGATCGGTACAGAGGGCTACATTGACATCGAACACACCTGGTACAACCAAGTGCCCTTCACCGTTTTCCGCGTTGATGGCGAGGTGGTGGAGCGTTTCGAGCAGCCCGTGAAGAGCCGGGGAATGCAGTACCAGGCGGCCGAGCTGGAACGCCTGATCCGCGCCGGTGAGACCGCTGGCACCATCCTGCCGCCGAGCGAAAGCGTGGCCATCATGGCGGCCATGGATGAAATCCGCCGCCAGATCGGGCTGTCGTACGCGGCGGATGCTGTTGTTTCAGAAGAAGGTGCAACGAAATGACTGAATCTGCCCGCCTTGTGGAACTCCGCCAGCAAGAGGAAGAACTCGTCTTCGCAAGCTTTGACCACCACGACGCTTGGCGCCTGGGTTCGCTCATCGCCAACCACGCGATCGCTTCCGGTTATGGCGTTGCCATCGACATCCGCCGGCACAACCTTGTGCTCTTCCGCTGCGTCCTGCCTGGAGCCACGGCCGACCAAGAGGAGTGGATCCGCCGCAAGTCTGCCTCGGTGCTGCGTTTTGAACACAGCACAGCCTTGTTAACTGAGCAGTTCTCCGCCCGCACCCACAGCCCCCTGGGAGGCGGCTGGCTTGCGCATGAGGATTACACCCTCGCTGGTGGCTCGTTCCCGATCCGGGTGCGGGGTGCGGGTGTTATTGGTGCCGTTACTGTGGCTGGCTTGAGCTCTGATGAGGACCACCAAATGGTGGTTGATGGGATCCGGAATTATCTGAAGACGGTGGCGGGGTGATGTCAGCCGATGATCCAGAGTCCGTGCAGGAAACCCTCCACTGGCTATCCCAGCCCGGCATTCGCGAAGACCTTGCCCAGGCACGGCGCGACATCGCCGACGGCAATACCATCAGCGGCGACGATCTTCGCCGTGAATTCGAGTTGCCTATGAGAAAGTCTTACAAGATTTAGGAGACTTTATTGCGTTCTAATAAAGCGCCATAAGATGAATAAATCCCTGGCCGCTCCAAATTTGCACGGCCCAAGAGTGCAGAGACTAGCCCCCTCGCGCCTTCCGGGTTGCGGAGTCGTTGGCTTTCTGCAGCGCCGTGACGAGTTCATCCTTGCTCATTTTCGAACGGCCCTTGATGTCCAGCTCTTGGGCGCGCTGATAGAGATGTTCCTTGGAGGCGTTGGCGTCCACTCCCCCGGCGGTTGGTTTCGTTGATCCAATGCCCTCTTCCGCGTGCGGGTCCGAAGGACCGCGTTCCTCCTTCGCCTCCCAATGGTCGCCAACCTTCTCGTAGCTATGCTTCACCGCGGCAAAGGCGGTGCGGGCCGCCCGGCTCTCATCGTTGTCGTAGGTCTCCATAGCAGAGTCGTAGGTCTTGGCGAAAGTGTCCTGGGCCTTCTGCTCAGAACGCTGCAGCGTCGATGGGAGTTCGTCTTTACGGGCATGATCGTTCTTGCCGGTCTTAGGCATAATACTCACGCTCCTTTGTCAGAAAGCCTGATCATGGACGTGCACCCAGTTTATCAATTGACCCTTGGGGCAAGACGGACGGGCACCCCGTCACAAGCGGCTCACCGCCCCTTCAGCACATACCTTCTCTCAGGACGCCCGACGCCGTATTTGAGCCTCACTTCCAGCGCACCTTCATCGTGGAGGTACTCAAGGTAACGGCGGGCACTCACCCGGGAGGTCCCCAATTGCTCGGCAACTTCGGCGGCGGAGACGTCGCCGGGGGCCGATTTCAGTGCGGTCTCCACGAGTTCCAGTGTCTCCACGCTGCATCCCTTGGGCAGCGTACGTTGAGCAGAGTCCAGCCCGAATACCCGGTTGACATCCGATTGCTCGGCCACGTCCTTGGTAGCGTCCAGCCCTTGGTAAGCATTCAAATAGTGCTGCAATCGCTCCTGAAGATCAGACTGCGAAAACGGCTTGATCAGGTAGTGCACAATACCCCCGCGCAGTGCTTTGCGCACCGTCTCGGTTTCCCGGGCCGCGCTGATCACCAACACGTCAAGGTCCGGGGCAACGTCCCGGAGCTGATGCATCAGGTCCAGGCCGTTGACGTCCGGGAGGTGGATATCCAGCAGCACAAGGTCCGGCTGCAACCGCTGCGTCTCAAGGATGGCCTGCGCGCCAGTGTGCGCTACCCCCACGACGCCGAACCCGGGCGTCCGTTGGATGAAACCGGCGTGGACCTTGGCCACCATGAAGTCGTCATCCACAATCAAGACTTTGATCATGATTACACTGCCCCTTTATTGAATTGTGCGGTGAAAACTGCCCCGTGGTCGTTGGTTACCGTCAGGTCGCCACCGGACCGACGGCAGATCACCCGTGAGAGCGCCAGGCCGAAGCCGCGGGCGTCGCCGGGCCCCGGCTCCTTAGTGGAAAAGCCCTGACGGAAAATGTCCTCTGCGGAGTCGGAGGGCACGCCTGGTCCGTTGTCCCGGACGGTGACTGAAACACCGTCCGCTGAGTTGACCACCAACACACTCACCGACGCCCCAACCAGCCCAGTGACGGCGTCGAACGCGTTATCCACCAAGTTGCCCACCACAGTGGTGAGGTCCCGGGACAGTTCATCATCGACGCGCGGAAGCCCGGACTGCGGGTCGAGTTGCAGTTCCACGCCGCGCTCGGTGGCCAAACTGGCTTTGGCTATCAAGAGGGCTGCGAGCGCCGGGTCCTGGATACGGCTGGTCACTTCATCGTTGAGCCGGGTCCGGTCCACGGTGGCGCCGTTGACGAACTGCACCACGGAATCATATTCGCCAATCTGGATCAGGCCGGAAATGACGTGGAGTTGGTTTGCGAATTCGTGGGCTTGGGCACGCAAGGTGTCGGTCACGGTTCGCGTGGCACCGAGTTCACTCTCCAGGGACGACAACTCGGTCCGGTCCCTCAGGGTTGTCACGGAGCCGATGTCGCGCCCATGGGACTTCAGGGCCACCCTGTTCATGACTACCAGCCGGTCCCCCACGAGCACCAGTTGGTCGGGGTCTGACTGTTCCCGGGTTAATCCCACCTTCAGCGCGTGGTCCACATGGAGAGACCCAAGTTTTCGGCCCACACAGTCTGCGGGCAATCCGAGGAGTTGACGGGCGCTCTCATTTGCCACTGTAATCCGCTCGTGCGGGTCCAGCGCCACCACCCCTTCCTTGAGGCCTTGCAGCATCGCTTCACGGTTTTCCACGAGCCCGGTGATCTCCCGGGGCTCCATTCCGAGGGTTTGCCGTTTGACGCGACGGGACAGCAGAAGGGAACCGGCGACGCCCAGGACACTCGCGACGCCAAGGTAGGTGAGGAGGTTGGGGACCACGTCTTCCAGCCGTTCAAGGGCGGACGGATAGTTCCTGCTGATGGAGGCGATGCCGATCATGGTCCCGGAGTCGTCCAGTACCGGCACATGTGCTGAGAGAACTTTCCCTTCGTTGCCGGCAAGGACTCCGGTCCAGGCCCGGCCTTCCTTGACCCTGCTGTCGCCCAGCAGGAGCGGCTTGCCCAGCTGGCTGGGATCCGAGGACGTCACCACCGTGCCATCCAGCTTTGCGAGTGCCACGTGGGAAGATCCGGATACAGTGCGAATGGACTCGGCCACGGCGGGAAGGGATGACCCGTTGCGGGGTTCGGCGGTGGGCAACAGGGCGCGCACAGTGGGGTTGTTGCCCAGGGCCTCTGCCGCGGACAATGCCCGGCGTCCTTCAGTGCGTTCAAAAGCAGCAGCAGATTGGGCCAGGGAGATGGCTACAACAGCGACCAGGACCGCCAGGACGATCAACAACTGCAGCACAAGGTACTGCCCTGCCAAGGACATTCCTCTTCGTCGAGTCACTGTTTGGATCCTTTGGTGATTCCAATATGCAAGGGCCGCTAACAGTTTCAAAAGTAGTCCGCCTTGGCGTATCGGAACTATACCCTAAGCACGCTGAGCACCAGCGGGGCTGCGCCGTATGACACGGCAGAGGCGTGAACGCAATGAACTTAAAGATCACTGCGAACACAAGAGTGATGACCGTCACGCCGGCACCTAGCATCAGTTCACGGGGGCACAACGCTGATCGCCCCGCACTGAATTTTTCGATGATGAGAAGAGGAATACCATGCGCCAGATCCGCGCATTGCGAATCGCCGCCGTCGCTGCCGGCATCGCCCTGATGGCCACCGGCTGCGGCGCCACAGGTAAGAGCTCCACCGGTTCTGCCAGCTCCGGCGCTGCAGCCGGACCCGTCACCGGACTCCAGATCATGGTTCCCAATACTCCCGGCGGCGGTTATGACACCACCGCACGGGCGGCCGCCAAGGTGCTCGACGACGAGAAGATCGCCAACAACACGGAGGTCTTCAACCTTGCAGGTGCAGGCGGCACGGTGGGTCTGGCCCGCGTCGTCAATGAAAAGGGCAACGGGGACCTCACCATGCTCATGGGTCTGGGTGTTGTTGGTGCCAGTTACACCAACAAGTCCGAGTCGAAGCTGACCCAGACCACCCCGCTGGCACGGCTCATTGAAGAGCCCGGCGCCATCATGGTTAGCAAGGACTCCCCATACAAGACCATCGATGACCTCGTGAAGGCCTGGAAGGCAGATCCCGGTTCGATCTCCGTGGGTGGCGGTTCCTCGCCTGGTGGTCCCGACCACCTCTTGCCCATGCAGTTGGCAGGCGCTGTTGGTATCGACGCCACGAAGGTCAACTACGTCGCATACGACGGCGGTGGAGATCTCCTTCCAGCCATCCTGGGCAACAAGCTTGGCTTCGCTGCTTCCGGTGCCGGCGAGTACCTGCAGCAGATCAAGTCCGGTGAAGTACGTGTCCTGGCCACAAGTGGCGAGAAGCGTCTGGAAGGTGTTGACGCCCCCACGCTGAAGGAGTCCAAGATCGATCTGGTCTTCACCAACTGGCGTGGCATGGTGGCCCCTCCGGGCATCAGCGAGGACGACAAGAAGTCCCTGATTGCCGCACTGGAGAAGATGCACGAATCCGCTGGCTGGAAAGAAGCCCTCAAGACCCACAGCTGGACCGACGCCTTCATCACCGGTGACGAGTTCCAGAAGTTCCTGACGGACCAGGACAAGCGGGTTGCGGACGTGCTCACCAAGCTTGGCTTGGCGTGAGCACTCTGGCAACAGGCCTCAAAGGCCGCGCCGAGCTGGGGGTAGCCCTCCTGCTCGGCGCGGTAGGCGTCCTTGTCTTCCTCGACGCCAACGGCCTGGTCACCCCCTATTCGAAGTCGGACCCGGTAGGGCCCAAGGCGGTTCCCTTCGTCGTTGCCGGGCTCCTGGTGGTCTGCGCAATTCTGCTGGCCATCAACGTTCTCCGCGGTGGCAAAGGCGAAGTGGAAGGCGGCGAGGACATTGACCTCGCACACCCCGCCGATTGGAAGACCGTGCTTCCCCTTGCAGGAGCCTTCATCCTCAACATCCTGCTCATCGACTGGGCCGGCTGGGTCATCTCCGGCACTGTCCTGTTCTGGGGCAGCGTGCTGGCACTTGGCAGCCGGCACTACGTCCGTGACGGGATCATCTCCGTTGCACTATCCCTGGCCACCTTCTACGGCTTCTACCTCGGCCTTGGCATTGCGTTGCCGGCCGGACTCCTGGAAGGAATCCTCTGATGGACGTCTGGTCCTCTTTGATGGACGGTTTCGCAACCGCCCTCACCCCCATGAACCTCTTGTACGCCATGATCGGCGTACTCCTGGGAACGGCCGTTGGCGTTCTGCCAGGGCTCGGCCCGGCCATGACTGTGGCGCTGCTGCTTCCGGTCACGGCCGCCCTTGAGCCCACCAGCGCCTTTATTATGTTCGCGGGCATCTATTACGGCGGCATGTATGGCGGCTCAACAACTTCCATCCTGCTGAACACACCCGGCGAATCGTCGTCTGTTGTGACGGCCATCGAGGGCAACAAGATGGCGAAAGCCGGGCGGGCAGCACAAGCGCTAGCGACGGCGGCGATTGGTTCGTTCATTGCCGGCACGATCGGTACTGCCCTGCTGGCAGGTCTGGCACCGTTGGTGGTTCAGTTCGCCGTGAGCTTGGGCGCACCGAGTTACTTCGCCATCATGATCCTCGCCTTGCTGGCCGTCACCGCGGTCCTGGGTTCATCCCGGCTCAGGGGCTTTGCCTCCCTGGGACTGGGCCTGGCAATAGGTCTGGTGGGCATTGACTCCGTTACCGGCCAGCGCCGCCTGACATTCGGCCAGCCGATGCTGGCCGACGGCCTGGATATCGTGGTGGTGGCAGTGGCCATCTTCGCCGTCGGTGAAGCGTTGTGGGTTGCCGCGCACTTGCGGCGTTCACCGCTTCACATCATTCCCGTCGGACGGCCCTGGATGGGCAAGAAAGACTGGGCCCGCTCCTGGAAGCCCTGGCTGCGTGGCACGGCCTTCGGCTTCCCGTTTGGCGCACTTCCCGCAGGTGGTGCCGAGATCCCCACCTTCCTCTCCTATGTCACCGAGAAACGGCTGACCAAACATCCGGAGGAATTCGGCAAGGGAGCCATCGAAGGCGTCGCAGGCCCCGAAGCGGCCAACAACGCTGCGGCAGCCGGAACCCTGACCCCGATGCTCGCCCTCGGCTTGCCCACCAACGCCACAGCCGCCGTCATGCTCGCGGCGTTCACCTCGTACGGCATCCAGCCCGGCCCGCAGCTGTTCTCCAGCCAAGGTCCCCTGGTGTGGGCACTCATCGCGAGCCTCTTCATCGGTAACCTGCTGCTCCTGCTCATTAACCTGCCACTGGCACCCCTGTGGGCCAAGCTGCTGCAGCTTCCACGGCCCTACCTCTACGCGGGCATTCTGTTCTTCGCCACGCTGGGCGCCTACTCGGTGAACCTGCAAGCGTTCGACCTGGTGATCCTGCTGGTGCTCGGAGCCCTGGGATTCATGATGCGGCGCTTCGGGCTACCTGTGTTGCCCCTGATTCTGGGCGTCATCCTCGGCCCACGCATCGAAGGCCAGCTACGCAGGACTCTCCAGCTGTTCGCCGGAGACCCCGCCGGGCTGTGGAGCGAGCCAATCGCCGTCGTGGTCTACATCATCGTGGCTATCGTCATCCTCTGGCCGCTGCTCTTCAAGCTGGTCCGCCGCAACCGTCCGGTGCCAGCCAGCGTCGTACCGGCGCACCCCAGTGAAACGCTCCTGACAGAGGATGCCGCCATCCAAGCTGACGAGTTCCAGCACAACGGCCACCACAACGTCCACCACAACAAGGAGAAGCCATGACCATCGTGGTGGGATACGTCCCGACGCCCGAGGGCGAAGCCGCATTGACCCAAGCCATCGCCGAAGCGAAGAAAAGCAACGACACCCTGTTGGTGATCAACTCTTCCAAGGGCGACGCGTTGGTGGACAACAGGTATGCCCAGGAACCTGAGATCCAGACCATCGAGGAACGCCTGGCACTGCAGGGTATCCAGCACATCATCAAGCAGCCGGTCCGCGGCCATGATGCCGCAGCTGAGGTACTGGATGCGGCCGACGAGCACAACGCCGAGCTGATTGTGATTGGCCTCCGCCGCCGCAGCCCGGTAGGCAAACTCATCATGGGCAGCGTCTCGCAACGGATCCTGTTGGAAGCGGACTGCCCGGTGCTCGCAGTGAAAGCAGACTAAACGCAAAACCGGGAGATTGTGTCCAGCTAATGCCCTTAAGATTCGTTCTTAGGGGCATTAGCCATATACAAACTCCAAGGGGGACCACGTGGCCGAGACCATTCGAACAGCAACAGCAGACGACGCCGGAAAGCTGGCCGAGCTTGCAGCCGTCACCTTCCCGCTGGCCTGCCCACCCGGTGCCTCGCCAGCGGACATTCAAGCCCATCTCGAGAAGACGCTCGCCGAGGCCAACTTCGTGGATTACCTCGCCGATCCGAACATCACCATTTTGGTGCTCGACGACGACGGTCAGCTCAACGGGTACACCATGCTGATTGCCAAGCCGGCAGGCGACCCGGATGTAGCCGCCGTCCTCTCGGCGCTCCCCTCCACGGAGCTCAGCAAGTGCTACGTCCACCCGGACCACCACGGCCAAGGAGCCGCATCCCGCCTCATGAAGGCCTCCATCGCCGACGCTGCAGAGAAGGGCGCGGCGGGACTCTGGCTCGGCGTTAACAGTGAAAACGCCAAGGCCATCCGTTTCTACGAAAAGAGTGGTTTCCAGAGGGTGGGCACCAAGTCCTTCAAACTGGGAGACACCGTGGAGCATGACTTCGTTATGGAGCACACCCTCTAGCCGATGGCAGCTCAGCCTGAGGCCGTGGCCAGCTAGCCGAACAAGTCCCCCGCCAAGGGTGGGCGGGGATCGGAGTGCAGCTCCAAGCCGGCCGGCAATCCTGTCACGGTGCCATTGCCCGCGGAAGCCTGGATAGTGACCCGCGAGCGCCCCAGCAGCACGTTTTCGGCTTTGAACTCCCCGAACGCGTCCGGGAGGATGGGTGCCAGATGGAGTACTTTCCTGGTGAAATCGGGGTCAAACCGCAGCAGGATGCGGGCCAGCTGAATCGGGGCCGCAGCCGCCCACGCCTGCGGGGAACACGCCGTCGGATAGGGCACCGGCTCCGGGAAGTCCGAGCGGTCAAAGCCGCAGAACAGTTCCGGAAGCTGACCGCCAAAGTGCTCAGCGGCGTCGAACAATCCACTCGCTACCCGGCTGGCTTCCTTGACGAAGCCGTACCGCATGAGTCCAGTGGCCACGAGAGCCGTATCGTGAGGCCAGACCGAGCCGTTGTGGTAGCTGACGGGGTTGTAAGCTCCCATGTCCGAACCCAGGGTGCGGATCCCCCAGCCCGTGAACATCTCAGGCGACATCAGCCGCTCCGCCACAAGTGCAGCCTTGTCCTCGTCCACAATGCCCGTCCACAAACAGTGGCCCATGTTGGACGTACAGGAATCCACGGGTTTCTTGTCCTTATCCAGGGCAAGGGCGAAATAACCCTTGTCCGGCAGCCAGAAAGCCTCGTTGAACGCATCCTTCAGCGCTTCGGCCCGGTCGGCGCAACGGCGTTCGACGGCGGTATCGCCCGCTGCACGCGCCAAGAGCGAACGCCCAACGTAGGCCCCATAGGCGTAGGCCTGGACCTCGCACAATGCGATGGGTGTTTCAGCGATCCTGCCGTCTGCGAAGTTGATGCCGTCCCAGGAGTCCTTCCACCCTTGATTGATCAGGCCGTGGCTGTTGGGGCGCTGGTACTCGATGAACCCATCGCCATCCCTGTCGCCGTAGTTTTCCATCCAGGAGATAGCACGATCGGCATGGGGAAGGAGGGACTCGATGATGTCCGCGCCCAAGCCCCATCGGCTCAGCTCCCCCAGCAGCATGACGAAGAGAGGCGTCGCATCGATCGTCCCGTAGTAGGCGGTTCCGCCCAAGGAGAGTCCTGCCGTGACTCCCAGCCTCACCTCGTGGGGCATCCGGCCCGGTTCTTCCTCGGAGTCGACGTCCTCTTTGCTGCCCTGAAGTCCGGCCAGTGTTTGCAACGAGCCCGCTGCCAGTCCGGGATCCACCATGAGTGACATATACGACGCCACTATGGAGTCGCGTCCAAACAGTGCCATGAACCAGGGCGCGCCTGCTGCGACAGCAGCACGCCCGGGGTGTTCGTGGTCGAAGATCCGCAACGAACCAAGATCGCTCTGGCTTCGTTCCAGGACTTCCTCAACGTTTCTGTCCGTGACTGCGATCCGGGGAATGTGCTCCGCCCACGCCATGTGCCGACGGACCCCAATGGTGTGGTGCAGCGCCGTGGTTTCCGTGAACGGGTCATCCGGTCGTTTTCCGTTGATCAACGGAATGGCAATGACGCTGGTACTCCATTGACTGCGGGCCGGGATGGTGATGTGGAACGTTAGACCTTCCGGATTCGCTTTGGCTCCCGAAGCCCGGAACACCACGCCACGGCGTTCCCCGTTGGCGTGGACGGACTCAATGTGCAGCTCCTTCTTGTGGGCAGTCTTCTCGGCGGTTCCTGCCCGGCTTGCCCGGCCACCCTTGACGTCGAAGAGGTCTGCGAGGTCGGCATCGATGAGCAATTCGATTTCGCACGGCGCCGGCTGCCCGGAGTAGTTCCTGATAGTGAGGTCATCCCGCAGTCCGGCGCCCACATGCCGCTGATGCTGTACGACCAGTGGACTGTCAAAGCGCCCATCGCTGGAGCAGGCCCGGCCAACATATTCGGCTTGAAAAGCGGTGCGGTTGGTGGTGCCCAATGGTTCCCGGAGGGCCCCGTTGATCCTCAGGATCCAACGCGACACTATCCGGGTGTCCTGGTAGTAGGTGCCTTGGGAGCCGCCGCCGTGGATGTCACCGGAGTGGGCGGAGATGCAGAAGGATGAACCTTCCACGATGGTTACAGCGCCCAGCTCGGAAGCGCCTGCCTCCGTATCGGCGTTCCAAGCAGTCATGGCCCACGAAGCCTTCCTCGGGAGATGTCCTGCTCATCAGTCACAGGTTGATGGGGGCTTGCCTCTGATTGTCTTGCAACTTGCCGTCCCCGGGAAGTCCCCCGGCCTTGAATTCTTCAATGACCGTGGCGTAAAGGTCGAGATGGTCCGCCGCCATCCGTGCAGCGTTGAAATACTCATCCACGGTTCGCCGACATTCCGCACGGCTGAGACCTTGCACGTCCTGTACAAACCCTGCGAGTTCATTGGTCTGCGCGAGATATCCTGTGACGCCATGCTGGACTATTTCCGGTGCCGCGCCCATGGGGGTGGACAGAACTGGTGTTCCTGTGGCCAACGCCTCGATCATGACCAGCCCGAACGGTTCATGCCACTGGATAGGGTTGATCAGGGCCATCGCTCCACCCATCAGTTCGTACTTCTCCGGGTCTGAGAGTTCGCCGAGGAATTCTTCCTGTGACCCAAGGATCGGCTCCACGACGTCGTGGAAGTAGTCCCGCTCCTCCTTGGCATGCATCTTGGCAGCGATGCGCAGCGGCACACCGGCCTCGCGGGCAACGGCCACCGCCTCCAGCAAGCCTTTGTCCGGGCACATACGTCCAACAAAGCATGCGTAGCCGCCGGCCCCGTCGCCGACAGAAACCGTGGACAGGTCCAGGCCGTGGTGGATGACTGCGGATATTTGCAGGTCGGAAATGCGGCTGCATTGGTCATGCGAAATGCCGATGATTGCGGTGTCCTGGGCCATATCCCGGTAGAGCCCTGCATACCTCGGTGTCAGCGGGCCATGGACGGTGGTCACTACGGGAACACCCGGCGGCCGGTGGGCGTAGAGGGGCCCGGCAAGGGTGTGGTCGTGGATGATGTCTACGTCCTTCATGCCGGCATAAGCCTTGATGACGTGGTGCAACTCGCTGAGCGTCTGCCCCAACTCTTCAGGCTCGCTCGGCCCAAAGCCCCGCAATTGGGGAACCGGGCAAGTACTGTCGGCTGCCGTGGCCAGGAGCACCTCGTGCCCGGCATCGGCAAGGGCGCGGGCCAACGCATCTACAACCCGTTCCGTGCCGCCGTACCGTTCCGGGGGCACTGTGAACCATGGCCCAACGATGAGTCCAACGCGCATGCTGTAGGCCTCCACAAACATTCGAACCCACGCACGGGGTTCAACCTCGTGTTGATCGCGGCCCCAGACACACGCGATTCCTGGGGCGAAGAGCGCCCCACCGGCTAGCTGCATAACCTGCTTCACACATTAGGCTGGGCACGCCCGCCCCGGCAATGGGTGACGAAAATAACAGACTTTTCCGGAATGCCCCCGCGGCCCTGGAGGTTGACCACAGCATGAAGATTGAGATCTGGTCCGACGTCGCGTGTCCGTGGTGCTACATCGGCAAGCGCCGTTTTGAGACTGCCCTGGCACAGTTCCCGCACCGTGATTCCGTGGACATTGAGTGGAAGAGCTACCAGCTGGATCCCTCAATCCCGGAGCACTATGACGGCACGGAATTGGATTACCTGAGCAAGCGCAAGGGCATGGCTCCGGAGCAGGTCAAGCAGATGTTCGCCCACGTCACGGAGACCGCCAAGGGCGAGGGCCTGGACTATCACTTCGACAAGGTAGTAGTTGCCAACAGCTTCACAGCCCACCGCCTCATCCACCTCGCCGCGGCCCATGGCCGCCAGGATGCCGCCAAAGAACGGTTGCTGAGCGATCACTTCGAGCACGGCAAGGACATCGGCAACCAGGAATACCTCACGGAACTTGGCACCGCTCTGGAACTCCCCGCCCACGAAGTCGCAGAGCTGTTCACCACTGACAAGTATTCAGACGGCGTCAACGAGGACATCAACGAGGCCCGCGCCATCGGCGTCACCGGCGTTCCGTTCTTCGTCATAGATCGTAAGTACGGCATCTCCGGCGCCCAACCGGCGGAGCTCTTCAGCGAGGCGTTGAACCAGGCGTGGCAGGAAGCGAATCCGCTGATCCCCGTGGGCGCATCCGACGCAGAGGCCTGCGGTCCGGACGGCTGCAGCGTCAATTAAAACAACGCGGGGTCACTTATGGCCCATAATCCCCCTCGGGATAGGCCATAAGTGACTGTGAGGATTGTTGTGGCTGGTCTGGGACTGGCTGGCAGAGTGGGTATTGGCCGTGCTGCCCCTTGGATGTGACTCGGTAAGTGACTGGCCCCGCAAGGGTGTCCTGGAGTGGGATCTGTCCATCCGAGGGGTGGG